>JBIIHN010000427.1:0-4291 GCA_044235745.1 Bacteroidia bacterium | reverse complement strand
GAGTGGTTTGCCATGTTCAACGAAAATGGCTTCTTCTTTTTTGCTGGCTTTCTCGGTGAAAATTTCAAATGCTCCGTCATTGAACACGTTGCAGTTCTGATAAATCTCAAGGAAGGAAGTTCCCTTGTGACCATGTGAACGACGCAGCATTTCCTTGAGATGCGCCGGGTCACGGTCCATCGAACGTGCAACAAAGGTTCCGTCTGCTCCCAATGCGAGCGCGATAGGATTGAAAGGATGATCAACCGATCCCATTGGCGTCGATTTGGTGATCTTGCCTTGTTCGGAAGTGGGTGAGTATTGTCCTTTTGTCAATCCGTAAATTTCGTTGTTAAAGAGCAGCAGGTTGATGTCGAAGTTACGACGCAACAGGTGAATGAAGTGGTTACCTCCGATTGAGAGGGAATCACCGTCACCACTCACCATCCAGATGCTCAACTCCGGACGTACGCTTTTCAGTCCGCTGGCAATGGCAGCCGCACGACCGTGAATACTGTGCATACCGAATGTTTCCATATAGTAGGGGAAACGCGACGAGCAACCGATACCGGAAATGAATACGATATCTTCTTTGGGAATTCCGAGATCCGGAATAACAGATTGTACTTGTTTGAGGATGGAATAATCACCGCAACCCGGACACCAGCGTACTTCCTGGTCGGTAACGAGTTCTTTACTGGTGAATTTTGGTGCTTCCGGAGTATTTGTGATTGTTGACATGTTCAACGTGATCTTTTTGAGATGATAATTTTGTGAGTTGACGTAAGCTGGAAGTGGTTCTGTTATTTCAGCAGCTCTTCGATTTTCTCCAGGATTTCGCCGGTAGAGAAGGGCAGTCCTTTAACTTTATTCAGCGGAATAGTCGGTACGAGGTATTTATCACGCAGGATCGCATTCAACTGCCCCAGATTCATCTCCGGTACCAGTACTTTATCGAAGTTGTACAGTAACTCGCCGAGATTTTTCGGGAAAGGATTGATATGGCGGAGGTGTGCATGACTGACATCGTAACCTTTCTCTCTCGCTTCCTTCACGGCTGCTTTGATAGCGCCATAGGTAGATCCCCAGCCCAGTACCAGCAGTTTCCCTTTTTCATTGCCATTGTCAAGGGTCTGATTTGGGATATAGTCAGCGATCTTCGCCACTTTGTTGGCACGCATGTGTACCATGAACTCGTGGTTTTCCGGATCGTAACTGATGTTGCCGGTTTCATGTTGCTTTTCGAGACCTCCGATGCGATGTTCGAGTCCTGCCGTTCCCGGGATAGCCCAGGGGCGAGAAAGTTTTTCATCGCGTTTGTACGGTAGGAATTTATCGCCGTTTTTCTCGGTGATGAAATTGCCTTTGAACGATGGCAGATCAGCAGCGCTTGGGAAACGCCAGGGCTCTGATCCATTGGCGATGTATCCGTCACTGAGGAACATCACAGGGGTCATGAATTCTACGGCAATGCGGCAGGCTTCAAAAATGGTTTCGAAACAATCTGCCGGAGATTTGGCAGCGATCACCGGCATGGGCGCTTCTCCGTTTCTTCCAAACATCGCCTGACTAAGGTCGCTTTGTTCAGTTTTTGTTGGTAATCCGGTAGAGGGTCCGCCGCGCTGAACATTCACCACCACCATCGGCAGCTCCAGCATAATGCCCAGTCCCATGGCTTCTGCCTTCAGGGCTATGCCCGGACCGGAAGAGGTTGTTATGGCGAGTTTACCACCGAAGGAAGCTCCGATGACGGAACAGATGGCGGCAATCTCATCTTCTGCCTGATATGTACGAACGCCGAAGTTTTTGTATTTCGAGAGTTCATGCAGAATATCAGAGGCCGGGGTGATCGGGTAGGAGCCGAGGAAAAGATCGAGCCCGCTCTTCTGTGATGCGGCGATGAGTCCCATAGCGGTGGCCTGATTTCCCATGATGTTACGATACGTACCCGGCTGCATCGGCGCTTTGTTCACCGTGTAACGTACACCGGCGGTTTCGCTGGTATCTCCGAAGTTATAACCGGCTCGCAGGATTTTCAGGTTCGCCTCGAGGATATCCGGCTTCTTGCCGAATTTTTCTTTGAGGAAGTTCTCAGTATGCTGCATGTCGCGGTTGTACATCCAGTACAGAAAACCTAAAACGAACATGTTCTTTGCACGGTCAATCTCCTTAACACCCAGACCTGAATCGGTGAGGGCGGCACGGGTCATCTTGGTAACATCCATCGTGATCACCCGGTAATTCTCAAGCGTTCCGTCTGACAATGGGTTCGCTCCGTCAGGGTAGTTGGCCAAACGAAGGTTCTTGGGGTCGAATCCATCCACATTGGCAATCACGGTGCCGCCTTTACGCAGATTGCGGAGATTGGCTTTTAAAGCAGCCGCGTTCATGGCCACAAGCACATCGCAACTGTCGCCGGGCGTGAAAATATTCACTGAGCCGAAGTGTAACTGGTAACCGGAAACACCGGCAATGGTACCTTGTGGAGCACGGATCTCCGCAGGGAAATCCGGGAAGGTACTGAGGTCGTTGCCCAGCAATGCGGCAGTGTTGGTAAACTGAGTACCCGTCAACTGCATTCCGTCGCCGGAATCACCGGCAAACTTTATGATAACACGGTCGAGAACCTGATGTTGATGATCAGCCATAAGTATATTGGATTCGCTATTTTTTCGATGGGCGAATTTAAGGCTTTTCGAACTCTGTTGTAAACGATTTTTTTCATTTATTTTCATGGTTAAATCAACATAACTTGATCCTTCTTTTCAAACTATAAAATCAATTTACGTTCAACGTTGCGCTTCTGCCTTGAAATTCAGCCGGTTGATAGGTGGACCGGATTCCGCTTTTTCAAAGTCGCCGCTCTATTGGTGTTCAGTAGAGTGCAAAAAAAGAGCGGGTCACCATTGGCGACCCGCTCGGGGTAAATATGAAGTACTGCTGCTGTCTTACGGGACATGAGCAAATTGTGCTCCGGATTACGGTCCGGTGTGGTATAACCTCCAGGCGGTTATTGTTCAGGTAACTTACGGGTTACCGGTGAATCAGACTGTCTTACGGGACAGTTTTTAAAGGCTTATGGGCCTTTTGGGACAAACGTCTTACGGGACGCTTTCAAGCACCTGCAACTTACGGGTTGCGGAGGGAGAAGGTCTTACGGGACCTTTGCTTTTTCGGGAGGCTTACGGGCCTCGTTGCTTCCGACTTACGGGTCGTTGGCTAAATGTTTCAGAACGGGACTCAGTTGGCGAAGTGCTTACGGGCACAATTGCTTTCTGAATGTTTAACGCTTTACGGAGCGTTTTTGTTACGGAAGGCTTACGGGCCTTTGGTTTTTTTACACTGGTCTTACGGGACCGGTACTCTTCAACATTTTCAACATTCGTGCCAAACTGAATGCGGGGACCTTATTGTGACAGTTATCCGATGAAGTGACTTAACTCGCGAACGCTGGAGTCGAAGGTGAATTCATTGAACAACCGGAAGTAGTTACCCTGATCAGCAGTGTACTGGTAAGCGAATTTTGCCAATTCAAGCTTGCTTGATTCGAAGGTCATCATGCGCATCAGGTCGATCACCTGGTTAGTGCTGATCACTCCGTGTTGACGGATGGCTTGTTTCGCAATTTGCATTCTTGTACTCTCGAAACTCTGATGATCGATCACGCTTAACAGATCGTTGAAGGCGCCGTCCTGGATACACATAGGAGCCGGAGGAGTACCGCACTGACCGGGGTAGGGAGCATACGGAGCGTAGGGATCAAAGGGCACCGGTTCGGGAGCGAAGGGAATCACCTGATTGATGCGGAGTGTATTGTTACGGGTTACCATCGCTCTTACCTCAGCACCTCCGGGAACATCGATGAATCCACTATAGAGCAATTGACGACCGTATCCGTATACCCGGGGAGCAGCAGTAGTCCAGACCTTGATGAAGTGGCGTCCCGGACGTACGTCGTTGATGTTTACCCAGGTGCCGGGTGTATTGTACTGAACCTGGTTAAAACTTACGATCACAGGCCGGTTGTCATAGGTACGGATGCGGAGGTCCGACAACCTGTGATCTGCTTTTACGCTGACAGCAATGATGCTGCTGAAGAAGAGAGTAGAGATCAAGTTTTTCATAATGAATCCTCCTTAGTTTATTTTTTTTACTGTTTCCGGGGAAGATTCAATGCGCGTGCCAAAGCAACCGGTGGGCAATTAAAATCACTCAAAGTGGGGAGGGGCAAATTAGCATCCCGTCATTGCTTCGCAATGCGGGATAGCAAATTGGCAAATTGGTAAATTGGTAAATTGGCAAATTGGCAAAT
>JBIIHN010000422.1:0-4295 GCA_044235745.1 Bacteroidia bacterium | reverse complement strand
GAGGTACCGGAGCCACAACAGCTACAGCCGCCAGAACAAATCTGGGGCTAGGCAATGTCGATAATACCAGTGATCTCAATAAACCTATCAGTACCGCAACCCAAACAGCACTTGACCTAAAAGAAAATACAAGCAATAAATCTAACGTAACAACGCTTGGAACAAGTGATGCACTTTATCCTACTCAAAATGCTGTCAAAACCTATGTAGACAACCAGATTATTTCTGGCGCTACACCCGATGCAACCGCTACTGTTAAAGGTAAGCTACAATTAGCCGGAGATCTGGCGGGCACCGCGACTTCGCCAGTTGTAGCAGCAGGAGCAATATCTACAGCAAAACTGGCAGATGCAAGTGTTAGTACTTCTAAACTTGCCGACGCCTCTGTTACAGACGCCAAGATAGTAGGAGTTAGCGGGTCGAAGGTGACCGGTAATATTACAGGTAATGCAGCGAATGTAACAGGTACAGTGGCTGTTGCGACTGGAGGTACCGGAGCCACAACAGCTACAGCCGCCAGAACAAATCTGGGGCTAGGCAATGTCGATAATACCAGTGATCTCAATAAACCTATCAGTACCGCAACCCAAACAGCACTTGACCTAAAAGAAAACACAAGCAATAAATCTAGCGTAACAACACTTGGAACAAGTGATGCACTTTATCCTACTCAAAATGCTGTCAAAACCTATGTAGACAACCAGATTATCTCTGGCGCTACACCCGATGCAACCGCTACTGTTAAAGGTAAGCTACAATTAGCCGGAGATCTGGCGGGAACGGCCACCTCGCCAGTTGTGGCAGCAGGAGCAATCTCTACAGCAAAACTGGCAGATGCCTCTGTTACAGATGCCAAGATTGTGGGAGTTAGCGGGTCAAAGGTGACCGGTAATATTACCGGTAATGCAGCGAATGTGACAGGTACAGTAGCTGTTGCTACCGGAGGTACCGGAGCTACAACAGCTACAGCCGCCAGAACAAATCTGGGCCTCGGCAATATCGATAATACCAGTGATCTCAATAAGCCTATCAGTACCGCAACCCAAACAGCACTTGACCTAAAAGAAAACACAAGCAATAAATCTAGCGTAACAACGCTTGGAACAAGTGATGCATTTTATCCTACTCAAAATGCTGTCAAAACCTATGTAGACAACAGAGTAAACAGCATCAGCAGTATTAATACTTTGAATGGAATAAGCTCCGCTACGCAAACATTTGGAGTGGGATCTAGCGGATCAGATATTACCATCGCTTCTACCGGGTCAACCCATACCTTTAATATTCCCAGCGCCTCTACCACTGCCAGAGGAGTTGTAACAACAGGTGCACAAACTTTTGCAGGAAGTAAAACCTTTAGCTCAGATATCAATGTAAATGGAGTAAAAATAGGCCGAGGCTTAGGAAACAATGACCAAAATGTCGCAATTGGAGCAGACGCATTAGCCGCTGGAACAGGAACAAGAAATACAGCTGTTGGCTATGGCTCCATGCGAAGCTACAATGGAACAAGTTTTGACAATAACACAAGCGTAGGCTATTTTAATCTGCAAGTTCTTACATCAGGTTCCGGAAATACATCGGTCGGAGCAGAATCTATGATGGCACTCACCACCGGAACACAAAATACGTCAGTAGGAAATCAGTCTCTGATCAATACAACTGGCAATAACAATGTGGGTATAGGAAAAAGAGCCGGTCAAACCATTTCTTCTGGCAGCCAGAACACAATTGTAGGTACGGATGCAGATGTTAGTGTAGCGACACTTTCTAATGCTACCGCTATTGGTTATGGCGCAACAGTTGATGCAAATAACAGAATCCAGTTAGGTAACACCTCCGTAAATAATGTGAAAACAAGCGGAAGCATTACTGCAGGAGCAGTAACATATCCAAACACGGATGGTACTGCTAACCAAGTATTAACCACCAATGGAAGTGGTGTCGCGAGCTGGGCGACTACCAATAGTGGTGCAACAACTGTTGGTTCTATTAATGGATCATCAACTGCAAATGGAGCAACAATCACATCGGGTGTACTAAAATTATCACCTGCGGATGGAAGTAATGGCGGTATTATTACAACCGGAGTTCAAACAATTGCAGGAGATAAAAACTTTACGAATAATATTAATGTTAATCAAATTAGAATTGGCATCCCAAATACTGGCTCACAAAATACCATGTTCGGCAATGCCTCTTTTGCTTATGGATCACCTGGTAGTAATAATACAGCTTTAGGTTTTTTTACACTCTCAAGTTTGATGAACAGCGGTAATGAAGGAAATGATAATACAGCAGTAGGTACTAATGCACTTCGTCAGGGCGGAGTAACGCCTAATGGAAGTCGCAATACGGCAGTTGGATCAGCTGCCATGTCGAATGCACTAGGTTCATTTGATAATGTTGCTGTCGGAGTGAATACCCTAAATGCAGCCACCGGTGGAAATAATACTGCAGTTGGTAATTATGCACTTCAAAATACAAGCACTGCTATCGAAAATGTTGGACTGGGCATTTATTCGCTCCACAATGCTTCTAGTGGACGTTATAATACCGCTGTTGGCGCTTACTCTATGTATAATAATATAACAGGTGATGTTAATACATCCATAGGCCATAAGTCACTTTTTTCTAACTCCACTGGACGATACAATACTTCGATAGGCGTACAATCCCAAGAGAGTAATATAACAGGCTCACAAAATACAGCAATTGGTGTTGCGGCAATAGACCAAATAATTACAGGTGACAATAATGCTGTTCTTGGCGCATTTGCTGGCCGTCATTTTGGAGCGAATCCGGCATTTCTGGTAGATAGAAATACAGTTATGAACAATTCTGTGCTAATTGGAGCAGATGCCAGACCATTACTCGATAATGCAAACAATGAAATTGTAATTGGATATAATGCTGTTGGAAATGGAAGTAATACAATACAATTAGGAAATACCTCCATAACAAATGTGAAAACAGCTGGAACCATTACTGCAGGAGCAGTAACATATCCAAACACGGATGGTACTGCTAACCAAGTATTAACTACCAATGGAAGTGGTGTCGCTAGCTGGGGGAATATTGTTCCTGCTGGTAAAAGGTATGTAACAACCATCTCTGGCCCAATTATCACATCAAATTATACACCAGGAGATATAGTTTATGAACAGAGTTCGGGAACATACTATTTTTTTAAAGCGCCTAACCAGAATTCAATTGGCTTTAATAACACAAATTCCTATTATTCATTTTTTGATTTTGGCAAAAATGTTATTAAGATAACCCCAACTTTGACAGCAAATATCACATCCATTACACTTACTTTACATGACGCCAATAATACTATCTTTTCTCTTTACAGTAGTTTGACCGCCTGCTCCACGGGACCATATAACAATCCAATAGCAACAGTAGACCCTTCGAATATTCTAGGCTCCTCTGTAGCAAACAGTGGATCAGGAGATGTTACATTTACATTTTCTACTCCAATTCCGGTTACAGCAAACACAACTTATTACTTGACCGTATCTTCAGCAGCTAATACACTACATGCCATTGCAGTAAGAACTGGTGTTAATGATCCGAATTTTTCTATTTCATATGGAACCTGTACAATAAATCAAGCGGTGCCTGGAATGAAAATAACGTACTCATCCTATTCAACCTTGTAAAGAATTTTTTAAATCAATGATGAATATTTCAAAGAACATTTTTAATACTACCTTTTTTTTCGAAATAAGGGGATGGCACTCAACTTAAGGCCAAATACACTTCTCATTTTCAATAATCTTCTAGTCCCTGAGAAGGTAGGACTGAAGTCTGTCCAGCGTGATGGTCTGGAATATGAATTCACCTTAGTGTTTGACCTGGATATGAAGAACAGCGCTACCGCTAGCAAGGACCGTACAGGACTATTTGTGGGGAAGCCTGCTGAACTACTCTCTGCTGAAACAGGAAAGCTCATCCAGCAGTGGTGTAATACTGGTGAGCAGATAGAGGTGGATGAGGTGAGTGAACGAATAGGGTCCTGTCTTTCTATGGAGGAACTGCTTACCCTCTATAACATGTTTCCACAGTATCAAGAAGTGCTAAACACGGAATTCAAGCGTAGAAAAAGAGAGCTGATAATCAGTCCTTCACCCACCCTAAATGGCTCCTTTTGAACAAAAATTCATTAAACTAAGGTAAGAGGAGGTATTACGGTCTTCCTCTTACTTTAAAACCTTTTACCCATGCAAGCACTCTCTAATGATGTAGCTGAAATACAGCTATCCTACCGACCTAATAAGAAAACAAGC
>JBIIHN010000195.1:0-4298 GCA_044235745.1 Bacteroidia bacterium | reverse complement strand
AGGGAATGCAGGCTGTTGGATGTGTCAACTGCGATGCGCATAGTGATCTTCGCCCACTCGAAGGAAGACATAGCGGAAATGGCTTCAGCTACGCTTTACATGATGGTTATCTGCAGAAATATGCCATGGTTGGTCTTCACGAAATGTTCAATATGGATGCTGTCTTCGAAAAGTTGGAGGGAGACGAGCGGCTGGATGCAACCTGGTTTGAAGATATTTTTATACGGGAAGAAATTACCTTCAGGGATGCAATAGAACGCGCCATTGAATTTACCGGTGAATTACCGATCGGCCTGGAATTAGATCTGGATGCCATACAGAACATTCCATCCAGTGCGAAAACATCCAGTGGATTTTCAACGATCAACGTCCGCCAGATGGTCCATCGTATCGCCAGCTCTTCCGATGTACGGTATCTGCATCTTGCGGAAGCAGCGCCGGTTTTATCACATATCAAAACCGACTTGAAAACCGGTAAACTTATCGCTTATATCGTAGCCGATTACATCAAGGCACGTAACCAGTATCATTAAAACATACGCTTATTTATCATGAAACAACTCATCGAATGTGTCCCCAACTTCAGCGAAGGTCGTGACGAGAAAATTATACAACAGATAACGGATGCCATCAATAGTGTGGATGGTGTTAAATTGCTCAATGTGGATCCGGGTAAAGCCACCAACCGTACCGTGGTGACCATGGTTGGCGAACCCGCATTGATTGTTGAGGCAGCTTTCAGGGCTATTCGTACAGCAGCAGAACTCATCGATATGAGCAAGCATAAAGGAGAACATCCCCGCATGGGCGCTACCGATGTTTGTCCTTTTATTCCTGTCGCGAATATTTCTATGGAGGAAACAGCAGCTTGGAGTAAGAAGCTGGCGAAGCGTGTGGGGGAGGAGTTGAAGATTCCTGTTTACCTTTATGAAGAAGCTCAACCTGATAAAGAACGAAGTAATTTATCGGTGATCCGTGCCGGTGAGTATGAAGGTTTCTTTAAAAAGATCGCCGAGCCCCAATGGAAACCTGATTTTGGTCCGGTGGTGTTCCCTGCTAAATCCGGTGCAACAGTGATCGGCGCACGTGATTTTTTAATTGCCTACAATGTCAATCTGAATACCAAGTCAGTGAAGCGAGCCAATAGTGTGGCGTTTGATATTCGTGAAGCAGGACGGGTGAAAGTAGATGAAAAAGGAAATAAAGTGCTGGATAATGACGGCAATGAAGTGCGAATACCGGGAAGTTTGAAAGGTGTAAAAGCGATCGGCTGGTATATCGAAGAGTACGGGGTGGCGCAGGTATCCATCAATATCACAAAGTTCAGAGAGACTCCGCTGCATATCGTTTTCGAAGAGTGTTATAATTCTGCTTATCGTCGCGGACAGCGTGTTACAGGTTCGGAGTTGGTGGGCCTGGTTCCGCTCTCGGCGATGCTGGAAGCCGGACGATATTTCCTGAAGAAACAACGACTAAGTGCCGGTGTAAGCGATGAAGAGCTCATTCATATTGCTGTGAAATCGATGGGTCTCGATGAACTTGCGCCGTTTCATCCGAAAGAGCGTATCATCGAATATCAGCTTGACGAAGGCGGAAAGAAGCTTATTGATATGGATCTCGTTGCTTTTGCCAATGAAACGGCGAGTGAATCGCCGGCACCGGGCGGAGGATCCATTTCTGCGTATGTTGGTGCATTGGGTGTTTCGCTGGGTGCGATGGTCGCCAATCTCAGTGCAGGAAAAAAGGGGTGGGAAGATCGTTGGGAAGAGTTCAGCAACTGGGCAGAGAAAGGTCAGGTGTATAAAAAGCGAATGCTGCAACTGGTAGATGAAGATACAGCAGCGTTCAACCTGATCATGGAAGCCTTTAAACTCCCGAAAGGAACAGACGAGGAAAAAGCCGCGCGCAAAGCCGCGATCCAGGCAGCCACGAAGAAGGCGATAGAAGTGCCATTTGAGGCCATGGAGACTGCTTACAAGAGCATGGAAGTAATGAAGGCCATGGTTGACCATGGTAATCCGAATTCTATCACTGATACCGGCGTTGGTGCGCTCTGTGCACGTACAGCAGTGATCGGTGCGCACATGAATGTTCGGATTAATGCTGCGGGATTTAACGATAAAGCATTTCTTGAAGATATCCTCGGCAGGGCTGCGAAAATTGAGAAAGATGCTATTGCACTGGAAGCGGAAGTGATCGAATTGGTGAACAAGGCAATCACATCATAGATAAATTATTCTCCGATCAAAAAAACAACCGGACGCTTATGCAGCTCCGGTTTTTGTTTTTTCCAGTCTTTGATTTTTAGTGTGCGCACAGATTCCTGAGGCGTGGTTAGATCTGCGGCGATGCAGAGCCTGGTTTCGCCGCTCAGGTGCTGAAGCAGATCGGCCAGTAACTGATTGTTGCGATACGGCGCTTCAATGAATAGTTGCGTTTCCTTTCTACCTCGTGCGTATTCTTCGAGCCGCTGAATTTTTTTCATGCGCTCACCTTTATCAATCGGCAGATAACCATGGAAACAGAACCGTTGTCCTTCGAGTCCTGAGGCCATTAAAGCAAGTAATAGCGAAGATGGCCCCGTTAACGGCTTCACCGGATAACCACGTCTATGCGCTTCGGATACAATTTTCGCACCCGGATCTGCTACTCCCGGACAGCCTGCTTCGCTTAGTACACCTACATCGTTTCCGGTGCCGAGTCCGTGTAACAACTCATTCAGGTCCTGATTGGCGTTGTGTTTGTCAAGCACCCGTATATCCAATTCAGCTTGCGGTGTGGGGATACTGCAACTCTTCAAAAATGCTCTTGCCGTTTTCGCATCCTCCACAATAAAATACTTCAGCGATCGAATTACAGTCAGTGTTCCCTCCGGCAAAAATCCGGTAACATCTTCTGAACCGAGAGTGGAAGGGATAAGGTAGAGAGTTGCCATAATGCAAAGCTAATTGAATTGGTAAATTGGCAAGTTGGCAGATTGGCAAATTGGCAAATCAAGAATAAATCAAGAAATGTAATTGTATTACCAATTCACCAAAATAACCTGATTTGCCAATTTGCAACTTACCAATTTGCAACTTACCAATTTGCAACTTACCAATTTGCCAACTTACCAATTTGCCAACTTACCATCCCGCATTGCGAAGCAATGACGGGATACCAACTTACCAACTTGCCAACTTGCCAACTTGCCAATCTGCCAATTTGCCAATTTAGGATCAGGCTTTCTCCAGTTCGAAAACGGTAATTTCAGGCAGAATTCCAACCCGTCCCGGATATCCCAGAAATCCAAGTCCGCGGTTTACATAAAGATGCTGATGCGACTCAGAGTACAATCCCGCCCATTCCTTGTAAACATACTGCACCGGACTCCATTTAAAATTTGGCAAGTCAACTCCAAACTGGAAACCGTGTGTATGACCAGCCAGTGTCAGATGAATATTGCTGAAATCCTTCAAGACCTCACCCCGCCAATGACTCGGATCGTGTGAGAGCAGAATATTGAAATCACTGTACCGGATATCCTCTGTAGCTTTCGGCAGACTTCCATATTTCGGAAAGCGCAAATGCATGCTGTAATTTTGTACACCGATTAACGTGATTTTGTCGCCGTTATGTTCAATATGACGGTGCTCATCGAGGAGAATATCCCAGCCCATCTCACGGTGATGAGTAATCAGCGATTTCAGGTTATTTTCTTTCGCTTCCTCTGAATCCCACATCACATAATCTCCATAATCATGATTGCCAAGTGTTGAAAATACGCCATGTCGCGCTTTCAGACCGGCCAGTGTAGACTTATGCGGGAGGAGTTCGTCGGATTTATTATTGACAAGATCTCCCGTAAATAGAATCAGGTCAGGCTGTTGTTCGTTGATGATTTTTACTGCTTCTTCTAACGGTGCTGTACTGACGAAACTGCCTACATGCAAATCGGAGATCTGTACTATTTTATATCCATTAAATCCCTGCGGAATATTTGGCAATTTGAGTTTTACACGTTTTACCTGATAATCGTAAGCACCACGCACCATCCCGTATATCAGGGAAACGAAAGGAAGAGAAGCCAGCACAATGCCGGTGCGTACCAGAAAGTCGCTCCGTGTAATTGAATTTTCAGGTGCCGCCTTTAATGCCAGATCCGTGGCCGGAGTCGAACTGAAAAATCGCTCCCAAACCCATCGGCCTCCCCGAACAAGATCATCCGTAACAAGGAAAAGCAGGATGAAAATTTTGGAGAACGTAAGGACAAAAATGAATGCTCCGGCGTATGTTTTAAGTCCTTTTGGCCAAAGATC
>JBIIHN010000194.1:0-4299 GCA_044235745.1 Bacteroidia bacterium | reverse complement strand
ACGCGACCTGCACCAACGGTACGGCCACCTTCACGGATCGCGAAACGCAGACCTTTGTCCATCGCGATTGGCTGAATCAGCTCAACTGTGATTGTAACGTTATCACCAGGCATTACCATCTCGCGTCCGTCACCAAGTGTAATTTCACCAGTCACGTCAGTTGTACGGAAGTAGAACTGAGGACGGTATTTCTGATGGAACGGAGTATGACGACCACCTTCCTCTTTCTTAAGAACGTAGATCTCAGCCTTGAACTTTTTATGCGGAGTGATAGATCCCGGCTTTGCGATAACCATACCGCGACGGATATCTGTCTTCTCAATACCACGGAGCAGCAAACCAACGTTGTCACCTGCTTCACCACGGTCAAGAATCTTACGGAACATTTCTACACCGGTAACGGTTGATGTCAGCTTCTCATCCTGCATTCCGATGATTTCAACGGAATCGTTAGAGTTGATAACACCGCGCTCGATACGACCGGTAGCAACTGTACCACGACCGGTAATAGAGAACACGTCTTCGATTGGCATCAGGAAAGGCTTGTCAACTTCACGCGGAGGCAGCGGAATGTAAGAGTCAACCGCTTCCATCAGTTCCATAATCTTCGGAACCCAGTTAGCATCCAGATTCAAACCACCCAATGCAGAACCACGTACGATCGGAGTATTATCTCCATCGTAATCGTAGAAAGAAAGTAGTTCGCGGATCTCCATTTCAACGAGGTCAAGCAGTTCAGGATCGTCAACTGCATCAACTTTGTTCATGAATACAACGATCTTAGGAACACCTACCTGGCGGGCAAGAAGGATGTGCTCGCGGGTTTGCGGCATCGGACCATCTGTAGCAGCTACTACGAGGATGGCGCCATCCATCTGAGCAGCACCCGTAACCATGTTCTTTACATAGTCGGCGTGACCCGGACAGTCAACGTGAGCATAGTGACGGTTAGCCGTCTGATACTCTACGTGAGCAGTGTTAATCGTGATACCACGCTCTTTTTCTTCCGGTGCATTGTCGATAGAAGAGAAATCTCTCTTCTCCGCCAGACCCTGTTGTGAAAGAACGTTAGTGATTGCAGCAGTAAGAGTGGTCTTACCGTGGTCAACGTGACCAATGGTTCCAATGTTTACGTGTGGCTTGGAACGGTCAAATTTCTCTTTAGCCATTTTATGAAGGTGTTATAATTTGTTTTTTACTGTTTATTTCTCGTTTCTCGAGCCAATGACCAGGATCGAACTGGTGACCTCATCCTTACCATGGATGTGCTCTACCGACTGAGCTACATTGGCAATTTTACTATATGACAGAAACAATCGGTACGGGTATACTCCCGCATTCGATTGTTCATCTCACTATACCTGCAACCAAAGTCGTTGAAGTGAACGTACGTTCAACCACTTTAACCCGGATCAGAGCGGAAGACGAGGCTCGAACTCGCTACCCTCAGCTTGGAAGGCTGATGCTCTACCAAATGAGCTACTTCCGCTTATTTCGTTCTCCGTTTCCGGAGTATTCTCCGTCTCGAATCGACGGTTCCATTTACCGTCCTCTATTCCAAAGAACCTGGTGGGGAGAGAAGGATTCGAACCTTCGAACTCCGAAGAGGACAGATTTACAGTCTGTTGCCGTTGGCCACTTGGCTATCTCCCCAGTTTCTTTCCGGCAATATCCTGCCAGACGCCGCACCCGGAGCAGCCTTGGGCTTACCCGGAACTTATTTGAGCCGATGGAGGGATTCGAACCCCCGACCTACTGATTACAAATCAGTAGCTCTGACCAGCTGAGCTACATCGGCTTGTATATCAATGAACTACAAGATACTCCCCAAAACGGGACTGCAAATTTAGTGATAAGTTTATTTTAAACAAGTGTTCGATGCTACTTTTTTTCAAAAATAAACAGAGGCGGCTTCTCCCATCCAACAATTCATCTTCATCTAATCCTCGATAACATCACATAACAACTTGTTAATGAGCCTGCTAAAAACAAGAAATCCTCCGGTAACCAGAGGATTTCTCAAAATCAAACGAATGATTTTTTTATTGCTTAACGATCCTGTTCACGTAGATCATACCATTCGTATCGCGTGCGCGCACCTGATATACTCCTGCAGGCAATCCGGCAACAGTGATTGTTCCTTCAGATACCGGTGATTCGTACACTTCGCTCTTTATAACACTTCCGCGAATATCCATTACCTCGATGATTTCAAGTCGACCATCCAAACGGAATTTCAACTCTGCAGTTGCGGGATTAGGAAACACATTTAGTGATTTCACCTCGGGTAATTCAAAAATGGATGAAATGCTGTTACCCGTATTGGGTCGCACAATATACACACGGCGGAAGTTAAAGTTTTCATTTGGCGACCAGGCTGTGGTGCCGAAAGTTACCCAGGCTGTAAGCGGACGCCAGTTAAACTCTGAAGTTGCGATCGTGATGTTTTCTCCAATCTCCTCCACTCCGAAGAAATACGTGCCGGCAGATAACGACATAGCACCGTTTGACATATTGGTTACCGGTAAATCCAGCACTACTCCACCGGTGTCATTTGTGGTGAACACATAGTAGTCTGACTTTCCAATCATCGTACCAGGAGTTCCGGAGAAATCATAGATCACCACACGGGTTGAATCGCCCAATGTAGGTCCATTCAGCGCGATGGTAACAGAAGTTATAACATCATTCGTATTCAAAGTAAATATCTGTCCCAGCGTACCATCTGCCCCTGGTCCGATGCCAAGTGAACCGGTGATCTGGCCATTATCCAATGCAAACGTGGTATCCGTTACGGAAATACGGAAGTTGGATGAATCATTGGTAGGATCGTTGTCGTTCTGCCCAACAAGGCTCACCACTGCCTGCACATCGTAATCCGCAATACCTGTTGGAGTAAGTGTACCGGTAGTGGAAATTGGAGCTACAGTAGAAGACGGAACATTTGCAGCCGATCCGGTGTAGGTTCCAACTGTAGTGCCTCCCTGAGAAACCGTCACGGTTGCATTCATCGTCACCGGTGCTCCACTCTTGTTTTCAACCTCCAGTGGGAAAGAAACCGGAGAAATGTGCTCGTTGGGAACAAGCGTATTCATCGGAGAAAAATTCACGCGGGTGAGAGCACCATCGTATACGACCGCCGATGAAGAGTCCAGTTCATAGGCAAACAGAATGTCCAATGGAGTACCTTGCGTTACACCGGCAATCGTTAACTCACCCGGAATATAGCTATCTGTGATGAAGAGGCCGCCGGCGATGCCGGTATTAGCCAACAAACCTATATCGCCATTAACATTATGAATGATACTGGTGGGTGCACCGGTTGGGAGAGAGAGTCGTACAATTTTAGCATCTGCAGCAGGATTCTGCGTTCCCTGATCAAATGCCCAAAGGTAAGGCCCGCCAAAACTCAGATTATCATACGCTAAACCATAAATCGCGGTTAAAGTGTGTGTAGCCGCAGAAATCGTGGTTAAAACCGTACCTGCTAAACTAACTTCAGCAATATCATTACCAAAGTTTGCTATGTAAAAACCACCTGCACCGCCATTAATTGCGCCACTGTAGGTAATGGCCCTTGCAGCGAAACCTACAGAGGACACATTGATCGTGCCTGTTAGGGTTTTTGTTGCAGGGTTTACAATCTTTATAGTAGTTGTATTATCTGCGATGTACAAATTCGTACCATCATACGTCATACTTCTTACTCCGGAAGTGGCTGCACCTACACCGGTTATTTTAAAAGCCGATAACAGGTTACCATTGATGTCGATTGTATAGATGGAGTCTTTGTTCCATTGTGACACCCACCATTCATTGCCTACCCATGCGATTCCGGCAAAGCCACCCGCTGTGGATGCAACGGTATCCAGTGCAAAGTAGTCCTGGATATCCCATAGAGCTAAAGCGGATGGGGGATTAACCGGCCCTTTCGCTAACGCCGAAGCTGGTATTTCTGATAAATTGATGGATTTAGGCTTAACCACCGGTGCGGCTTCATTCGCCACCTGGGCCTGCATTGCGCCCCCTGTAAAGAGTAACGCGACTAACGTAAGAATGCGCTTCATAATTTAATTTTTGTTTCCGCTAAAATAAAACAAAAAACGGATGCGAAACTCACATCCGTTTTTTAAACTGCACAATTAGCGCATTTACTCGCCTCTTTGCTTTTCTTTATGCTTGGTAATCTGGCGGCGCAAAGCCTCTACCGCATTATCCGTGGCTTCCTCAAAGGTTTTGCACTGCTCTTTGGCAAAAAGTGTTTTGCCTGGCGTATAGATTTTTATTTCAGCGATTTTA
>JBIIHN010000193.1:0-4365 GCA_044235745.1 Bacteroidia bacterium | reverse complement strand
CCATTGATCCCTCGGGAGGCACTCCCGGCAGGGAAAATTCACGCCAGATTGTCTTTTCTGATACCTCAGGTCCCTGGCCCGTACATGCATATCCTCCGGATTCTTTACACCTTGCCATTTACTTCAGTGAATATCCGGATACGGTAAATGATTTCGCACAGTTTATGACAATGGATCTGCCCGGCCAATCTTTCGATTCATTGTTCTGGGATCCTGTTCAGCCATTAGTCACAGTCAGGCTATCCTTACCACTCGATTCATCGTTGGTGTATAAGCTGACGTTTTCAGATTCCATCCGCGATTGTGCAGGTAATCGACTCTCCCTCTGGAATACTGTGCAGGTTGCATTGCCGTTTGTTATGCAGCCGGGAGATATCCGTCTGAATGAGATTCTGTTTAATCCTCACCCGGACGGCAGTGATTTTGTAGAAGTCTATCATGCAGGAAAGCAGGCGGTCGATCTGTCCACGCTCCGCGTCGCTCATGCAGATCCTGAAACCGGTTTGGTGACCGACCCTGTTCCTTTTTCTGCCACTCCGAGGCTTCTTCTGCCGGGTAAATATGCCGTTGCATCGGAAGATATTTCGGATATACAGAAACGTTATGGAGTAAAGGACCAGCGCACCCTTATTTCTTCACTCTTGCCATCTTTTAATGATGATGAGGGCATCGTGGTTTTGCTCGATCAGTCGCTGAGAGAACTGGAACGTTATCATTACCGCGATGATCACCATTTCCCGCTGCTGGCAGATCCGGAGGGCGTATCGCTTGAAAGGGTTTCTCATCTCCTGGTAGCCGACGATAGTACCAACTGGCACAGCGCATCCGTAAACTCAGGATTTGCGACACCTGGTGATGTCAATTCTCAGGCCTTGTCTTTTTCCGGAGATCGGGAGAAAATTCTATGGGTTGATCCGGTTTTATTTACGCCGGATAATAACGGAGATAAAGATGCGCAGCTGATCATCTGCCGGCCTGCTCAGCCAGGTTATGTTGCTCATGCATCCATATTAGATCAGAATGGTGTGATGGTACGAACACTTGCGCGACAGGAATTACTGGGCGATAAAGGTCAATGGGTCTGGGATGGTCTGGATGATGCCGGTGCACCCTTGCCTCCCGGAATTTATATTGCCGTAGTAGAACTTTTTCATATCAATGGACAAACAACCTCTTCTAAAACAGTCTCTGTTTTGGCTAAACCCTTGTATGATGGAAACTGATTTCAATGAAAACAATATACTCAAAAGGATATTCCTGATTCGCGGTCAGCGGGTGATGCTTGATTTTCAATTGGCAGAACTGTATGGTATAAAAACGAAACGATTAAACGAACAGGTGCGACGAAATCAGGAACGGTTTCCAATTGACTTCATGTTTCAACTTACTGAAGCTGAATTCGAAGGCATTCGTTCAAAAAGCCTGTCCCCGAACCTTGAAGATGTTCAAAACGGAAAAGCCATTGAGACCTCCCACTTGAGGTCGCAATTTGCGACCTCAAGTGGGGAAGGGAACATCCGGGATGATTTCAGTGAATGGGGAGGACGCCGTTATCTTCCGTTTGCCTTCACCGAACATGGCGTTATGATGTTATCCAGCGTGTTGAATAGTCCGTTGGCGATCGCCATGAATATCCGGATTATTCGCGTTTACATTCGCCTGCGGGAGATGTTAAGCTCACATTTGGAGCTGGCAAATAAAATTGAATACCTCGAATCAAAAGTTGATCGCCATTCAGAGGAGATAGCTGCTGTTTTTATGGCTATTCGCGAGTTGATGGGGCTGGGGGAGCAGACGCCCAGACCGGTTATTGGATTTCACCAACGTAAAATCCCGCCGGAGTAGTAAATCCACCTTTCAAAAAACAACATCTGTCTATGATTTTGACCTGTTCCAAGAAATTCAGGGATTTTTTTTGGACCGATGGTAATGAATCCGGTGAATCGTCTTACCTTAGAGGCAAACCAACGGCCCATGAAGAAAGTATCTACTCTCTTTCTGTTGTTAATGTTCGCCATATCCGGTCAGGCACAGCACTCGCTCGATATAGGTCTGGCAGCAGGAACCACTAACTATTTTGGTGATCTCGGAAACGATGAGTTTTTACAAAAGAGTTCTATGAAACCAGGACTCGCACTTACTGTGAGAAATTTCATTTCCCCCAGTGAGGTCTCCGGAATGAAGTATTCGCCGTTTAACATTGAAGCAAGGTTGAGCTGGCATCGCATCGGATACGATGAGGTATTGCCTGTTGATGGAAACAGCGGGATTGATTTGCGCAATTACGGGCGTGGTTTAAATTTCAGAAATGACATTTTTGGTTTCAGCACCCACTTCAGCTATACCTATTATCCGAATCGTCGCCTGCCATTACATAAGCAGGCACTTGCCTTGTTCGTTTATACCGGAGTTGGGGTTTATTACGGTCGTCCCAAGGCTGACTTATTCCGTGGCGATATCGACCTCAGCAACCGGTATTATCATTGGTCGGATGGAACATTACGTGATGCGGATGAATCAACAGGGTCGGGTAATATAGTGGAGCGCGATGGTAAATATGAAACCGATTTACTCGATTGGAGAACCGAAGGTCAGGGTGCCTATGATGAGTCAAACCCTTCACGCAAGATGTATTCCCCCTGGCATATCGGGATTCCGGTAGCCGGTGGATTTCGCTATGGCGTCAACCGGAATATTACCTTATCACTCGAATTCGGTTATTATAAATTCTTCACGGATTACCTCGATGATGCGAGTGATGCCTATGCCACCTACAAACAGATCGAACAGAACTTTGCCGGTGATCCTATCAAACAGGAGCTTGCGAAGTACATCAGCGATCCAACGGGTTTAGGCACCAACGGATCGGTAGGCCCTCAGACTTCCCGTCGCGGAAATCCTGATATCACCGATTCGTACAGCTTCATCAATTTTGAATTCGCCTATCGCATCGACTGGAACCCGAAAAAAATCACCGCCTTGTTTGCGAAGAAAGGGTTGTGACGTGATTTCAATTTCATATTAATCATAGAGCGGGAAATTTCCTTCTTTTTTTAAAGTCTAATAAGATGTCGTCCCTACGGGACTTGATAATGTGCAATTGTTCGTCGCCATAGATGTCGTCCCTAAGGGACTCGATGCGGTCCAATTATAAATGCCTATCTGGGTTGTCCTTCTTCGCGTAACGCGACGCTGTCATAGCTATGTCCAGTTCCCGCTGAAAAAGTGGGATTGTAGCCTGTAGCCTGCATCTTGTAGCCTGCCGGCTACAGCTTTATCTCCTCTCCCTGTGCATTCAGAAAATGATATTCCATGATGTGATAGGAGGAGATCGGTTCTACTTTAATCCAACGTTTGTGTTTCTTGCGCCATTTCCATTGGTGCGAATTGAACTTCCAGAATCCTTGTTTTAAATAGGCACTTACAAAAGGGTGTACCTGGAGTGTGAGTTGTTTTTCGTTTTGTTCCTGACAGAGATAACGAAGGTTGTTTTCGATGTCGTCCAGAAGAAGCAGCGAAGCTTTGATTTCTCCTGTGCCATCACAAGCCGGACATTTTTCCGCAGTGATGATATCTGTAACAGGACGTACACGTTCGCGGGTGAGTTGTACGAGTCCGAACTTACTGGGCGGTAAAATGGTATGACGCGCCCGGTCTTGTTTCATCTCCTCACGCAGCGTATCAAAAAGCTGCTTACGGTGAAGGGTGTTTTTCATGTCGATAAAATCGATCACGATAATACCGCCCATATCGCGCATCCGCAGCTGCCGGGCGATTTCTTTGGCGGCCATGAGATTTGTCTGCAGCGCATTGCTCTCCTGCGAATCTACCGCACCTTTATTCCGGCCTCCGCTGTTCACATCGATCACGTGCATGGCTTCCGTATGCTCAATGATGAGGTAGGAGCCACCTGCCATGTTCACGGTTTTGCCGAAAAGAGATTTGATCTGTTTGTCGATGCCGAAGTGTTCAAAAACGGGCATCTTGCCTTTATAAAGCTTTACGATATCGACTTGTTCGGGGGCGATACCGCGGATGTAGGATTTTATTTCATCAGCGAGGCGGACATCGTTCACGTGTACCGCATGGAAATTCGGACTCAGCAGATCACGTAGAATCGTGGATGTTCTGTCCATCTCTCCCAATAATTTGTTGGGAGGTGTAGCTGTACGCAGTTGTTCATGCAGTGAACCCCACTTGGCCACCAGATCCTGCACATCACGGTCGAGCTCCGCCACCTTTTTTCCTTCGGCCACCGTGCGTACGATGATGCCGAAGTTGCGGGGTTTGATACTTGTAGCAAGACGCTTCAGCCGCAGGCGCTCCGCCGAACTTTTAATCTTCTGTGAAACGGAAACGATATCA
>JBIIHN010000192.1:0-4374 GCA_044235745.1 Bacteroidia bacterium | reverse complement strand
GAATAGGCAGAATTTGCCCAATCGTAAAACGTCCAGGCTCTGACAATTTTAGGGTTATCCAGTTCGAAGGTAGGGTTCATTCAGGCTGGTGAAATTAGTGAATCGATGAATACAGGCAAACTACTGTGTGAATTGCTTTGCGTTAGATTAGCATTCGGCTAAGACTCTGATAAAAAGTATCAGAGAATAAACTCAAACTTCACGATCATTCTCATAGAATTTGAACTGACATCAATAGAATCAACATAGTTGACGGTAGTGGGGATTACCTCACTGAAGCGAAACCTGAGAAAACCCATTGTTTCTTTATCGGGCACATTGCCCGCATCGTAATCGAAAAGATCGATCTGAACATCATCCGTAAAAACAAAGGTATCCTGCGGTGGCGCAAGCGTAAACACTCCTGTTGTTGAGTTATTGATCACCGTTGAAGGTGCAAAAACCGTATCACCCGGAAATGTGATTTTATACATCAGATCCGGATCATCGGCTGGATCCCAATCGAGGCCGCCGGCTTTGAAGGTAGGAACCTGTAATACCCGGATAGACTTTATCTCCACCCGGCGATGAAAAGTGATCGGCACATCTCTGGTTACAGAAGCCGACTGACTTCCTCTGACGGCCGTAGCTTTCACTTTGTAATTACCATACGCTGTATAGGCATGCTGCACGCTGAATCCTTGTCCGGTGGAACCATCTCCGAAATCCCAGTTGATCTGATCCGCACCATTGGAGGAAGCGGTAAAAGATATGGTTTTCGGCAGCGGTAATGCCGTATAACCTGATGTAGCAGTAAAGGTCACAGAGGGGATATCTTCGTTCTCTTCCTCCTTTTTACAGGCGGAAAGAATAAACAACGGCAAGACGAACAAGAATAGATTGTATTTCATTTTATCAAAATTATAAATCTTTAACAAAACAATCTACGCAAAAACAAATGTTGACGGCCAAAGTCTCCTAATAAAAAATCCCGGCCATTTTCAGACCGGGATTTTTTCATTCAGCATCTGCTGAGATCAGGCCAATTGCGCCCGGATAATATTGAGTGCACCACCCGCTTTAAACCATTCAATCTGATTCTCATTGTAAGTATGATTCACCTTTATTTCTTCGGAGCTGCCATCTGCATGGTTTAATACAAGGGTAAGCTGAACTCCCGGTGTGAATGAGGTGAGACCGATGATATCAATCTGATCGTCCTCACGGATCTTATCATAATCAGCAGGATTCGCGAAGGTAAGTGCGAGCATACCCTGTTTTTTCAGATTCGTTTCATGGATGCGGGCAAACGACTTCACCAGCACCGCACGTACACCGAGGAAACGTGGTTCCATCGCAGCATGTTCGCGGCTGGAACCTTCGCCATAGTTTTCGTCACCTACTACTATTGAACCTATTCCGGCAGCCTTATATGCACGTTGTACAGCAGGCACCTCACCGTATTCACCGGTCAGCTGATTTTTTACGCTGTTCGCCTTTTCATTGAAGAAATTGGTAGCACCGGTCAGCATGTTATTGGAGATGTTATCGAGATGCCCGCGGTAGCGCAGCCATTTACCGGCCGGAGAGATATGGTCAGTGGTACATTTACCCTTCGCCTTGATGAGCAGCCGCAGACCTTTCAGATCGACACCTTCCCAGGCACTGAACGGATCGAGAAGTTGCAGACGCTCACTCGTCGGACTTACATCCACACGTACTGAAGAACCATCTGCAGCGGGTGCCTGATACCCGGCATCTTCTACTGCGAATCCCTTTTTCGGTAATTCATCACCGGTAGGAGGATCGAGTTTCACAGCTTGTCCGTCAGCATTCAACAAGGTATCTGTAAGCGGGTTGAAAGTGAGGTCACCGGCAAGTGCCAGTGCTGTTACCAGTTCGGGAGATGCAACAAATGCGTAAGTATTAGGATTACTATCATTCCGCGCCTTGAAGTTACGATTGAAAGAATGCACGATGGTGTTTTTCTCCTGCTTCTCTGCCCCCATCCTCGACCACATTCCGATACAAGGACCACAGGCATTGGCGAACACTTTTCCACCTATCTTCTCGAATGTGCTGATAAACCCGTCACGGTCGATCGTGAACCGCACCTGCTCAGAGCCCGGGGTAATCATGTACTCCGCCTTCGGAAGGAGCTTTTTGGCTACAGCCTGCTCGGCGAGTGAAGCAGCACGTGAGATATCTTCGTAAGACGAATTGGTACAGGAACCTATCAGACCAACCTCCACTTTTGTAGGCCATCCGTTAGCAGCAGCAGCTTCCTTCATTTTGGAAACAGGGGTTGCCAGATCGGGAGAGAACGGACCATTCAGATGAGGTTCCAGTTCGCTGAGGTTGATTTCATAGACCTCGTCGAAATATTTCGCAGGATCCGCATAAACTTCCGCATCACCGGTAAGATGTTCACGAATGGTATTGGCCAGATCGGCAACTTCGTTACGTCCGGTAGAGCGGAGATAACGTTCCATGCTATCATCATAACCAAAAGTTGAGGTAGTCGCGCCGATTTCAGCACCCATATTGCAGATGGTACCTTTACCGGTACAGCTCATGGAGGTAGCACCTTCACCGAAATATTCAACGATGGCTCCGGTACCGCCTTTTACGGTGAGGATACCGGCTACTTTCAGGATCACATCTTTAGGAGAAGTCCATCCATTCAGTTTACCGGTCAGTTTAATACCGATCAGTTTCGGCCATTTGAGTTCCCAGGGAAGTCCGGCCATCACATCGCAGGCATCGGCACCACCCACACCGATGGCGAGCATACCCAATCCACCGGCATTAACGGTATGGCTATCCGTACCAATCATCATTCCGCCGGGGAACGCATAGTTTTCCAATACCACCTGATGGATGATACCGGCACCGGGCTTCCAGAAACCAATCCCATATTTATTGGAGACAGAGGCCAAAAAATTAAACACCTCTTCGCTATCGTTCAAGGCATTGGAAAGATCTTCCTTCGAACCGGTCTTTGCCACGATGAGGTGATCACAATGAACGGTAGAAGGCACAGCCACCTTGGGACGACCTGCCTGCATGAACTGCAACAGCGCCATCTGCGCCGTAGCGTCCTGCATAGCCACACGATCCGGATTAAAATCCACATACGATTTACCGCGCTGATAAGGAGTCCCGGGCATGGCCTCTGAAAGGTGAGCATAAAGAATTTTCTCAGAGAGGGTCAAGGGGCGCCCGGTGAGTTTGCGGGCCGCCTCCACTTTACCGGGAAGGGCAGCGTAGGCCTTCCGGATCATGTCGAGATCGAATACCATTTTTAAGTGCGTTTAGAGTTTTTGAATCTTCTGCGAAGGGCAGATTTTCGTGGCGCAAAGATAGTGAAGATAAGGGGAGTTTCGACGTGAATAAACACCGAAACTTACGTCACTAAACTTTCAAGATTGCAGGCTGTACACACACTATTTCACCCGCAGATCAGTTCATTGACCGCTCCGGCATGCTATTTCGGGAAGTCTTACGACTTACCGAGCATCATCTAAATCAATCTTTTTGTCCTTCCGGAACTTCCTGTTTGCGTAATGGGGTCTCAAAATTCTTTTTCAGAAAATCCACCATCAAGGCATTTGCTTTCGCCGTCGCCTCTTTATTGAACTTCGGATTGCTCGGGTTTGCAAACGCATGATCGGCATCGAACGAATGTGCGGTAAAATTCTTACCAAGACTCTTCATGGTGATATCAAACTCCCTCACAATCTCCGGCGAGATCCAGAGATCCTTTTTCCCATAAAACCCCAAAACCGGAGCCTGCAAAGGCGTCAGGTTTTTCGCGTTCAACTCGGGCATACCGTAATATACCACACAGCCGTACCCCATTTGCCCGGCCATGATCGATGCCTGCAGACTCCATGTTCCGCCCATACACCAGCCCACCGTCTGAATTTTGCTGAATTTACCGCAATAATCGATCGCAGCTTTAATGATCGAACGCACACGTTGCTCATTCAGGGACAGCATCATCTTCGCAGCGGTATCCGGATTATAGGTCACCTTTTTCTCATACAAATCGATCAGCAGCACTGTAGCACCCGCTTCCTGATGCAATTGTTCCGCCGCTTTTTTCATCTGATCGGTCATGCCCCACCACTCATGAAACATGAGCACTACTTTTCCCTGAGTCGCCCCGGAACGCACTTCAAAAACCGCCACTTCGGGGCCATCAGTTGTTTTGAGACTGACCATTTTACCAATCCGCGGCTCATATCGTACTTGGGCCGGAGGCAGATGAGCTTCAACAAACTCTTTCTCCAGGCTCAGGTTATTAAACGCCATAGCCGGAGAAGTGCAGCACGACTGCTGGGCATGGATTTTCCCAGCCATTGTCATGATGAAAGCCGTGATAATCAGACA
>JBIIHN010000191.1:0-4384 GCA_044235745.1 Bacteroidia bacterium | reverse complement strand
CCGCCCATACAGCTTAGCCATACTTTGGAGACCAAGCTTGTGGAGGGCCTTTATTTCGCAGGTCAGATCAACGGTACAACTGGTTATGAAGAGGCTGCCTGTCAGGGGTTGATGGCCGGTATTAACGCACACAGAAAAGTGAATGGTTTGCCTCCCGTTATTCTTTCCCGCTCGGATGCTTATATCGGTGTTTTGATTGATGATCTCATTACGAAAGGTACAGAAGAGCCTTATAGGATGTTTACGAGTCGTGCTGAGTTCCGAACATTACTTCGCCAGGATAATGCAGATATTCGATTGACACCACTTGGTTTCGAAATTGGATTAGCTGATCAAGAGCGAATGGATCGCGTAAAATCTAAAGTATTTGATTATCAAATAGTTATGAAATCACTCCGGGAAACATCAATTTCACCTGATAGTATAAATTCGTGGTTAAGTGATTTGAATACTGATCCGATCAGACAGAAAATGCGTATGGCAAATATTCTCACTCGACCACAGGTTTCGCTTGCAGAGATGATAAACACGCTTGATGAGGTAAAGGAGCTTATTTATAGTGTCACCGAAGATTGGGAAACACTGGAGCAGGTTGAGATCAATATTAAATATGAAGGTTATCTTGAGAAGGAGGTTGAGCTCGCTGAAAAGATGAAGCGACTCGAAGATGTACCTATCTACGATAAAATTGACTACAACCTCGTGCCAAGTCTTAGTGCCGAAGCCAGACAGAAGTTAATACAAATCCGCCCGGCCACACTAGGTCAGGCTTCAAGAATCTCCGGTATTAATCCGGCTGACATCTCTGTGTTGATGGTTTATCTGGGCCGTTAGAAAAGTGATGGTTCCACGTGAAACGTTAGAATAGGCGTCGTCTTGTATCAAAAAACCAACCGTTAGAAAAGTGTCAGATGTTGGCTAAATTGAGCTTGTGATTGTTCTTATGGTAATCCTAGGCAGTGATGAGACGATTCCTCAGATATCAAGTCGCTAAGTCGTGACAACTCACCAGATACCCGTATTAAATGGGCAAAGACCAACATGAAATACTGTTTGACTGAGTGCTGGAGCTATACGCTGGAATAGCAGAACGGAATAAAGGACACTATTGAGGGTAAAAAAGCATAATATTCCAACAGTAAATGATTTGTTCTTGTATAAATTGATATTCAGCGGGATACAACTCCGGTTGTCAACGTATAATAACGGGGTAATTATCGCCTCATGCAGTTGTTTATTGATGATATTATAAGAAAAACGGGACGTTATATAATTACCTAATCGTTAGAATTCATCGTATTTCAAGACATTTTAACGCATTACTAAGCATTTCTCCCTATTATCTATCAATCTTCCCTAATAAGATCGATCTGATCTCAATAGCCGGGACTAACAATGCGAATAAAGAGTTGAATTGTACTATCCGTCTGTATCGCAATGCCTGGAATGACGCATAAAACAACCCGTTAAGCAGTGCAAAATCCGCAATAATTTTGTAGATTTACACTCTATAGAAAGCTAACGTTTACGCATATACGAAATGCCAGAATTACTAACAAAATGTCCGGTTTGTTCGGGAGAAAACTTTACTCCGTATCTCGAATGTGAGGATTTTACAGTTTCCCATGAACGGTTCAGGCTGGATGAATGCGTTTCGTGTTCATTTGTCTTTACAAACCCCCGGCCTTTCCCGGCTGAAATTGGAAAATACTATCAATCGGAAGAGTATATCAGCCATACCAACAGCAAATCCGGCTGGATGAACAGGATTTATCAGATAGCCCGGAAAAGAGCAATCGCCGGAAAGTTGAAAATGGTGAATGAACATCAACCTCAGCCAAAAACACTCCTCGATTATGGCTGCGGAACAGGGGAGTTTCTGGCCGCTGCCAGGGATTCCGGCTGGGTTTGTGCCGGTTTAGAGCCGGATGAGGGTGCAAGAAATCAGGCAATCGCTAATTATGGGTTAAATGTTCAGTCTCCGGAGAAACTGAACGACCTGCCCGACGGACAATTCGGGGCCGTAACCTTGTGGCATGTTCTCGAACATGTTCATAATCTCAAAGAAACTGTTAATCACCTACATAGAGTATTGAGTTCTAAGGGTGTATTGATTATTGCTGTCCCCAACAGAACCTCATGGGATGCGGAAAAATATGGCCCATATTGGGCAGCCTATGATGTTCCACGTCACCTGTATCATTTCAGTAAAAAACCAATGGTTAAGCTTTTGGAAGATGCAGGGTTTAAAGTACAAGAAATCCAATCGCTCTTTCTGGATCCTTTTTACATTGCATTGCTAAGCGGTAAGTATAAAAATGGTTCGATGAATCCTTTTTCAGCTACCCTGACCGGCATCCAAACAACACTAAAAGGTAAGAAGGATATTGAAAAGAATTCTTCGTTGATGTACATCGTCAGAAAGTAACCCGGTGATGATCCCCATACAACGCATTACCGGGCCATGGCGTAACTTAGATACCAACTGATCACAGGAAACTCCAGATAATATAAACGGGATAATCATAACCGGAAGGCGAAAAATCCTTTACGGCAAAATCACAAAAACTTTTAGGCGCGATCCAACATTTCGGCCGTCAGTTGAAACGCCAAAAGCTATATGAAATGCGAGCATCACGTCCCGTTGTTATTAACACCCAATAATGGGTAACTGACCAAATTTTACGATAAGCGACTAAAGCCTTAAAGTAAATTTGAAGAATGGGACATATCTGGAGAATTCTTCTTCTCATCATTTTTACGGGCATTACAAAGGCGCAAATGCCGTTGCCCGCATTGGTGGGCTATTTTCATAATTGGTCATCAGTAAACGCGCCGTATATACCGTTGAATCAGGTCGACTCAAGGTATAACGTGATCGATATAGCATTTGCCCTGCCCGTTGGTGGAACGGATTATCGGATGGATTTTACTCCCGACCAGGGAACACCTGCAGCGTTTATTAGTCAGATGCAGACCCTTCAGGCCGCAGGAAAAAAAATCATCATCAGTGTTGGCGGTGCCACAGCTCCTATTACGCTTAGTTCCGGTATAGAACGCGACAGCTTTGCAGCGTCGATGACGAGGATTATCCTGAACTATGGATTCGATGGAATGGATATCGACCTGGAAGGAAGCTCCCTTACCTTGACCGGCGGCACAATCACCAATCCGGTTGATGCACCGATCATCCGTATGCGTGATGCCATTCAAACTATCATGAGTAATTATCGAGCAGCAACCGGAAAGAAGCTGCTACTCACCTTTGCACCTGAAACTGCATTTGTGCAGGGAGGCCAATCCGGATTCGGTGGTATCTGGGGTACCTATCTTCCCCTCCTCCACGCTTTGCGCGACTCTATTGATCTGCTCCACGTGCAACTCTATAACAGTGGTTCTATGTATGGCATCAACGGGCAGATTTATACACAGGGAACAGCGGATTTTATTGTAGCCATGACAGAAGCGGTGATCCAGGGCTTTTCAACGCAAGGTGGTTTCTTTTCGGGATTTGCTCCGGAAAAAGTAGCAGTAGGGCTGCCATCCTGTTCGCAGGCTGCCGGAAGCGGATATACGGATACCGCCACCGTAGCTGCAGCGATGAATTATCTTCTGGGTAAAGGACCAAAGCCGGGCAGCTATACGCTTACTAACGTTAATGGATATCCGAACTTAGGCGGTATGATGACCTGGAGTATCAACTGGGATGCGAAATCCACGTGTAACGGACTTTATTCCTTTGCCGGCAATTTTGAGAATATCTATATGAATACTACAGCGCTCGGGGATGAACTGCTTGCGCTGACCGATGAGCCCGTGTTGTATCCGAATCCGAACCGCGGCTCTTTTGTACTTCGGGTTCCTTCTTCTATGAGGAATACCGCTTATTTCAGACTTTATGATAATACCGGAAGGATGCTGGTGGAGTCGAAACTCGAAGAAGCCGGAGAGTATCAGCTAACTACTCCCGGACTACAACCCGGCAGTTATATCTGGCGTGTGGAGGATTTTTCCGGTACCATGATTATTGAATAGTTAATCATATCTCTTTTTATCCTTTTTTTATAATCGTTCATCGTCAGCTCTGGCCATGAAAAGATAAAAGCGTGTAATCGTATTTTTCAAAAATCCCACAATTCGGGGATTGATGGTCTGATTATATACTTCTACCATTGCAGGACTAAAATCTACAACCCAATGAAAAATCTAATTCTTACTGTATTTGGTATTGCTACACTTGCAATGACTAAAAACACCCAGGCCCAAACATGGAATGTTACAGGCAATGCCGGTACCGATCCCAATGTTCAGTTTATCGGTACAACAGATTCTAAGGCACTTAAAATCCGAACCAACAATGTTGTGCGGATGTTGATTAAATCCA
>JBIIHN010000190.1:0-4385 GCA_044235745.1 Bacteroidia bacterium | reverse complement strand
AGTACCGGACATGGATCTCCCATGCCCATGCTGACACATGGAGGCCCGGGAAGAGCAGGAGGCGGAGAAGAGATGGGCGGTCGCAGAGGAGTGTTTCATTATCTGCAGCGAGTGGCCATCCAGGGATCACCGACCACCTTAACCAACATCACCGGTACCTATCAGTACGGAGGTTTGCAAAAAGAAGATGTAAAACATCCTTTCAAAAAGCATTTTGAAGAACTCGAAATCGGGGAGACGCTGATTACCCATAAACATACGGTGAGCGAAGCGGACATCGTAAACTTTGCCAATGTGAGTGGCGACAACTTCTATGCACACATGGACGCCACATCCCTCGAAGGTACCATCTTCACCCAGCGGGTGGCCCATGGCTATTTTGTTCTGTCAAAAGCAGCTGGTCTGTTTGTAGATGCGAAGAAGGGTCCGGTTATGTTGAACTATGGACTGGAAGAATGCCGGTTTACCAAACCGGTTTATCCGGGAATGACTATCGGGGTTCGCCTCACCGTGAAAGAGAAGGTGGACACCGAAAAACGTACACCGGAAGATATCGCCAAGGGCATCGTGAAATGGCTGGTGGATGTATATGATGAAACCGGGGAAACCGTAGCCATTGCCACTATCCTGACGATGGTGAAAAAGATCAATCAGGACTGATAATTCACAATACGTAAAAAACATAACCCAAAATACGTAATTGTATTACGGAAACAACATAACGCAAATAAGGTAAAATGGGAGAAGTACAAGAAGGACGCGTCAGTACGCAGATTGAAAATGGCATTGCAAGAGTCATATTTTTTCATCCACAGTCTAACTCGCTTCCGGGTAAATTGCTTCGGGAGCTTGCAGCGGCCATCACTGCGGCGGGAGAAAATCCTGCTGTGAATGTTATTATACTTCAGAGTGAAGGAGAGAAAGCCTTTTGTGCAGGAGCATCATTTGATGAACTGGTTTCAATCAATGATATAGAGACAGGAACCTATTTCTTCAGCGGATTCGCAGGCGTGATCAATGCGATGCGAAAAGCACCGAAATTTGTGATTGCACGCGTTCAGGGAAAAGCGGTAGGAGGTGGAGTCGGGCTGGCTTCAGCGGCAGATTATACTTTCGCGCACACTTCAGCAGCAGTAAAACTTAGTGAACTCGCTGTAGGAATCGGACCTTTTGTTGTGGGTCCGGCAGTAGAACGAAAAATCGGCACTTCAGCATTTTCGCAACTTACGATCGACGCTGCATCGTGGAAGGAAGCATCCTGGGCAAGAGAGAAAGGTTTGTATGCGGAAGTTTTTGAAACGCATGCAGAACTTGATGCCGCTGTCAGTAAACTGGCAACTACACTTTCCACATCCAATCCGGAAGCCATGATGATGCTGAAAAAAATCATGTGGGAAGGAACAGAGAACTGGGATCAGCTTCTGCTTGAACGAGCCGGCATGAGTGGTAAACTCGTGTTGAGTGATTTCACCCGAAATGCTATTGGCAAGTTCAAGCAGGGAGCCCGCTGATTAAAGCTCTCCCCGGTCGAGCATCAGCTTCACCTTCAGTATTGACGCTACACTTAATCCATCGCGGATTTCGCCTCTGAAAACCATCTCCACCAATTCTTCGAAAGGAAGTTTGCGGATATGTAATTGTTCGGTTTCCTCGGGCGATGCTTCTACTTCTGACAATCCACGGGCAACGTAGGTATAGCCGATTTCATCCGATACAGAATTGCTGAGCTGGGTTTCAAGCACCATCTTCCACTCAGACGCCTGTAAACCGACCTCTTCTTCCAGTTCCCTTTTCGCGCCGTTGATAGGGTCTTCCCCTTCGGGACAACCGCCTTCCGGCACTTCCCATTCGTAACAATTGAGTGTGTATCGGTATTGCCCGACAATCCACGTATTGTTGTCCGCATCCAGCGGAATGATGGCGATGGCTCTGTTTTTAAAATGCACTACGCCATATATGCCGGGATTACCGGCCGGATTCAACACCTTCGATTCCGTAACCCGAATCCAGGGGTTTTCATATTTAACTTCCGTATGAAGGGTTTTCCATGGATTAGAAGTATCGGGTGTATTCATCTTTCACAATTTAAAGCATCAAAATTACAGCCCTGTATGAAAAACCGATTTACTTTGTATGATGTTTTATTAACGTAAATCGCACACACGATAAACGGATAAATTACGTTTAGGAGATGCCCGTTTAAATTGCGGGCAATTAAACAGTAGAAAATTCTGTCACATTTATGTTAAAACCAGAACGTTTAGCAGTTTTCAGTTCAGGCGGTGATTCCCCGGGTATGAATGCCTGTATCCGTGCAGTTGTCCGTACAGCCCTCGTTAATAAACTCAGGGTATATGGCATCATGCGCGGTTATCAGGGTATGATTGAAGATGACTTCAAACCCTTGACTTCAAGATCTGTCAGCAATATCATTCAGCGGGGAGGTACTATCCTGAAGGCTGCCAGGAGTCTCGACTTTATGACCCCCGAGGGAATGGAGAAAGCCTACCGTAATTTAAAAAGTCATAAAATTGATGTGGTCGTTGCCATTGGAGGAGATGGTACCTTTAAAGGCGCTGAAGAATTTTGTAAACGGTATCCCGACATACGAATCATGGGGATTCCCGGTACGATTGATAACGATCTCACCGGAACAGATTATACACTTGGATTCGATACCGCCGTTAATACAGTGATAGAAGCGGTAGATAAAATACGTGATACTGCGGCATCGCATGACCGTTGTTTTTTCATTGAAGTGATGGGGCGCGATTCCGGATGCATTGCGTTGTGGTCGGGCGTAGCAGGTGGCTCTGAAGATATTTTACTGCCGGAAAAAACTACGGATTTCGAAGCCCTGGTTCAAAAGCTGGAAGAGGGCAAGTCAAACAATAAATCGAGCAGCATTGTGATCGTTGCTGAAGGCGAAAAAACCGGAGGCGCCGATGAAATTGCTGCCGCATTGAAAGAACGGTTGAAACACTACGATACCAAAGTGACCATCCTTGGCCATGTGCAACGCGGGGGAAGCCCCACAGCCTTTGACCGGATTCTTGCTGCGAAGTTCGGGGTATGGGCCGTTGAAGCCTTGTTAAATGGTGAGTCTGGAAAAATGGTGGGTATCCGTAAAGGGGAAAAGCACTTTACACCACTTGCACTGGCCAGTAAGGACCAGGAACCGTTGGATATGGAATTACTGCGGATAAATCGTATTCTTGCTACCTGATCAATTCTATGAATAAAAATACCTTAACTCAAAACCTTCCTATGAAAAGACTCTTGTTCATCGCCGGTGCCTTGTTACTCTCTGCTTCCGTTTTCGCGCAGCAACCCATCAAAAATAAAAATGGGGTTATCCTGACACCGGAAGTAGGAGAATTTGCTATTAACATCGATGCGATTCCCTTCCTCAAGTTTGGAGGCAGCTTATTCAATGATCAGAATGAATCCCCATACGCCAACTTCGGTGTGAATTACCCCTTAACGTTCACAGGTCTTTATGTTAAAAAAGAAAACCTGGCTTATCGCGGGAAAGTCCGGTTAGGCTTTGGTGTGCAGAAAGAAGATACGTTGGTCGGACGCATCGGCAGTACGAATCCGAATGAAACCGTATCAAACGAAACCAAACTTTCTACCTCCAATATCACCATTGGAGCAGGCATTCAGAAATGGAGAGGCAAATCAAGGGTACAGGCCTTTTACGGAGGAGAAGCCTTGTTCAGTATCGGAACCGAAAAGACATCCTATACCTATGGTAATCCACTCAGCAGTGAAAACCAAACCACCCGCCTGAAATCGGAGAAACCCGGTAATACCTTCGGATTTATGCTGCGTGGATTTATCGGACTGGAGTACTTCTTCTCTCCCAAAGTTTCGCTTAGCGCAGAATTCGGCTGGGGTCCCGGTATTCTGGCAACAGGCCGGGGAGAGGTGCAAACGGAAACATGGAATGGATCGGGGTCAGAACTTAAAATTTCCAATACCGGTAAATCTTCTGATTTTGTGCTGGACAATGATAACTCCAATGGAGCCATCAACCTGAGTGTGTATTTCTAAAATAAAATGCATAAAAAAAGGGGGACTGTGTCAGGTCCCCCTTTTTTTATGTGTGCTATTTCAGTTCTTCGGATAATCTTCCCATTTGGTGGACTTGTAGGTGTTGGAACCAAAATACGTCAATACCGGCATCAGATCCGGAACAGTTTGATACCCGGATAAGGGAGTAAGGATGCCGTATTGCTCATCCATCACCACAAAACTCGGATATCCCATTTTACCATTGAGGAGTGAAACTGCAAGTTCGTTCGCTTTGAGTTCGGATTTATAGACAAACACTTTATCTCTGAAACGAATGGTATCACGGGTTTCAGCATCCAGTTTTACAG
>JBIIHN010000189.1:0-4390 GCA_044235745.1 Bacteroidia bacterium | reverse complement strand
ATCCGTGTTTACGAGATGGTCCATAAAATAAAGATAACGAATTGGTCGATGTAAAATTGAAAAATTCTCAATAATACCGGTTTTCCGGCGTTTGGTTATACACAGCTCCCTGTTAAAACACGAAAAAAGCAGGGGTAAACGCACACCCATTACTTGGTAATTTTAACCGCTAAACGACTCAATAACTATGGCCGGAAAAGGAAACAGAATGAAGGAACCTGTTGTGCAGGCAGAAACCGAAGAGCTCGAAAAGGTAACGGAGGAAAAGCCGGTTAAAAAAATTAAACAGAGAAAGGAAAAGCCTGCTCCGGCTACTACTTCACGTTTTCTGGAGATGATAAAAAGCGAACGGACTCATCAGTTTGCCGGTCTGTTTTTATTGCTGATCTCTGTATTTATGGTCATCGCGTTTACGTCTTACTTCTTTACCTGGAAAACAGATCAAAGTCTGGTAAAAGGTTCGTGGATCGATCTTTTTATTTATTCTGATAAGAAGGTGGACAATTGGTTAGGGAAATTCGGAGCCATTATCTCCCATCAGTTTATGTTTGTCTGGTTTGGCATTTCCGCATTTGTCATCGCCATGCTATCCTTTTTAGGGGGATTCCGGATACTCTTCAAGGCAAATCTGTTGCCGGTTCAAAAAACGATTCGTTATGCAGCGTTTACGTTGTTCTTTATTCCGCCTGCGCTTTCATTTATCTTCTATAACAAGCCCGACTTGCAGTTTTTAGGAGGAGGTTTAGGTCATCAGGTTAACATGTGGCTCACACTGTCCATCGGACGCATCGGCACCGGATTCCTGCTTGGATTCTTTGCGATTGCATGGCTAGCTACCGTTTTCAACTATCAATTTCGTTTGCCTTCAGCGGGCACTAAACCTGCACCGATGCCTGCAGAGGTACAGGAGGCAGAAGCTATTGCCGGTAATAAATTTAAACAGTCGGAGGATGACTTTGTATCACCTGACAGCGAGTTGGAAATTCCCGATGAATATACCCATAGTGAACAGATCGAGCTGTTGGTGAAAGAAGACGCTGCACCTCTTGTACAAGCCAAGACACCGGAACCGGAGGTAGATTTGATTGCACCGGAAATCCCGGCAGAACCGCTTGAGCTGGAAATTTCTGCTGATACCGGTCAGGGCGTCGCGTTTGAAGTAAATCCGATTTCAGAAACAGAGGTGACGCCTGACGGAGATCTGCAAGTCGCCAATCCAGAAGAAACGGATCTGGTAGAACAACTGGGAGAATATGATCCGAAGTTGGATCTGAGCAATTACCAATACCCGACACTTGACCTCCTTGAAAACTACCAGAGCAACCGATCGCAGTTGAGTCGCGAAGAACTGATGGCTGAACTGGAAGCCAATAAAAAGCGAATCATAGAAACACTGGGCCATTACGATATTGAGATTGATAAAATCAAAGCGACGGTAGGGCCTACCGTTACACTTTTCGAAATTGTACCGAAAGCCGGTATTCGTATCTCGAAAATTAAAAACCTTGAAGATGATATTGCCTTGAGTCTCGCTGCGCTTGGCATCCGTATCATTGCCCCGATACCCGGAAAAGGAACCATCGGTATAGAAGTCCCCAATCAGAATCCGGATATTGTAAGTATGCGATCAGTGATCGGCTCAGAAAAGTTCCAGAACTCCGAGCACGAACTGCCGATTGCACTCGGAAAAACAATATCGAATGATATTTTTATTACTGACCTTGCCAAGATGCCTCACTTGCTGATGGCGGGTGCAACGGGACAAGGAAAATCGGTAGGCTTAAATGCGATTCTTGTTTCGCTGCTGTATAAAAAACATCCGGCACAGGTAAAATTCGTATTGGTCGATCCTAAAAAAGTAGAACTCACCCTTTTCAAAACTATTGAGCGGCACTTCCTTGCGAAGTTACCCGGCGAAGAAGAAGCCATCATAACAGACACTAAAAAAGTTGTAAATACACTGAACTCTCTTTGTGTAGAGATGGATACACGCTACGACTTGCTGAAAAATGCGCAAGTACGGAATATCCGCGAGTATAATGCCAAGTTTGTAGCGCGTAAACTGAACCCGAATAATGGTCACCGGTTCCTGCCCTATATCGTGCTGGTAGTAGATGAGTTCGCTGATTTGATTATGACTGCGGGCAAGGAAGTAGAAACACCCATTGCACGACTTGCACAGTTAGCGCGGGCCATCGGCATTCACCTGATCATCGCCACTCAGCGCCCATCTGTCAATATCATCACCGGAACGATCAAGGCGAATTTCCCTGCACGACTGGCCTTCCGGGTAACCTCCAAAATCGACTCTCGCACCATCCTCGATACAGGAGGTGCCGACCAGCTGATCGGCCGAGGTGATATGTTGTTATCTACCGGGTCAGATCTTGTACGCATTCAATGTGCCTTTGTGGATACACCTGAAGTTGAGTCAATCACAGAATTCATTGGCAACCAGCGAGCCTATCCGGATGCTTATCTCCTGCCCGAATATGTAGGTGAAGGAGAAGCCGGTGGCGGAAACTCCGGAGATATGTCGGGGGATGATCTTGATCCTTTGTTTGAAGAAGCAGCACACATGGTGGTTCAATTTCAGCAAGGATCTGCTTCACTGCTGCAGCGCAGGCTTAAATTAGGCTATAACAGGGCCGGACGTTTGGTCGATCAGCTGGAAGCAGCCGGTGTCATCGGCCCCTTTGAAGGCAGCAAGGCAAGGGAAGTAAGATGTAAAGATCTGGCCAGTTTGGAACAGTTATTGAAAGGGCTCAAATCGCCATCCGGCGTATAAGTTCAGTTCAATTATCTTTGCACCAAAGAATCTCCACTATGAGCAAGTTGCTGAGTGTCATCGCTGCACTCTCCTTCATCTTCACTTCATCCCTCAACGCCCAAACCGACGCGAAAGCAACAGAAATTCTCAAGGGGGTATCCGCTAAATATAAAAGCTATAAATCACTTCAGGCCAGTTTTAAACTCTCCCGGCTTGATCAGAAAATAAAGAAAACGGATAACTTCAGCGGAGCCATCACCATCAGTGGGACCCGTTACAGTTTCACTTTACAAGACCAAACCGTACTTTGCGATGGTAAAACGACCTGGACGTATCTGAAAGAATCCAACGAAGTTCAGATTAGTGAGGCCAAGCAATCTGAAGGCGCGATATCACCAACAACCATTTTCACGATGTATGAAAAAGGATTCCGCACGAAATACATCGGTGAGAAAAAGACAGCTGGTAAAACAATACAGCAAATCGAACTGACCCCGGAAGATGCGAAAAAGAATTACTTCAAAATCGTTTTAAGCATTGATAAAACAGGCAAGTTCGTAAGTGAAGCTAAAATCTACGAGAAAGGCGGTGCTATTCTCACCTATTCCATAGTAAAATTCACTCCGAATGCAGCAGTAAGCGAGGATACATTTACGTTTAACAAATCCAAATATCCGGGTGTAGAAGTAGTAGACTTGAGATAAAAATTCATTTCCCACAACAAAAAGAGCGCAGCTATAAAATTAGTCTGCGCTCTTTTTGTTATGACAGTTTCATCATCTTACCAGACTTACGTGCCCGATTTTCTCGTGGAATTGACCCCATACATCCTCTACCCTCACCGTGTACACATATACACCTTCCTGAGCTCTTACAGCACTTCCCATCACACTTCCATCCCAGTCAGCGTTTTCCCTTCCTTCACTGAAGAATATTTTCTCTCCCCATCTGTTGAAGATCGTTAATTCAACATTGACGATGTATTCTCCTTTGACATTAAAGCCTTCGTTACTTCCATCTCCGTTGGGTGTAAAGGCATTCGGAATCCACCAGGAGAAAATCGGATTTACACGCACCGGATGCTGAACGGTATCGCGGCAACCATATGCGTTGGTCACATATAATGTCACCAGATAATTTCCGGTATCCGCATAGGCATGTTGTGGTTCAAATACTGTTGATGAACCGCCATCACCAAACGTCCAATAGTACGTTAATGCGCCATTCGAGAGGTTGATAAAATTAAAGTTCGGATTCAGAATATTGGTTTCTTTCGGATCGGGTTCAAATTCAGCCATGGGTCCCGGATATACACTCACAGCATTATTAATAGTGATGGTGTTAACACAACCACTGTCGGATGTGGTGGTCAGGGTTACCGGATAGCTACCCGATGTAGTATACGTATGCACCGGATTCTGCTGCGATGAACTTCCTCCGTCACCAAAATCCCAATCCCAGCTTACGATATTTCCCGAATTGATGAACGAAGAGTCATTAAACTGTACCGGCAAAGGACCACAACCTGTGGCATTGAGCGATGTGAAGTTGGGCGTTGGCAAAGGATTCACAACAATGGTACGAACCGTCGTATCCATACATCCATCGCCGCTATACACC
>JBIIHN010000188.1:0-4398 GCA_044235745.1 Bacteroidia bacterium | reverse complement strand
CTGGCAGTATGTATGGAGCTTCGGCGACAGCACCACCGGCACCGGCTTCGGTCCTTTCATCCACCAATATCCTGCAACGGGGTGGTACTATGTATGCGTTACCGCCTATGACAGCAGCGGAAATCCTATCACCTGGTGTGACAGTGTATATGCCTTCCGCCTTGGTGCAACCGGATTGTCAGAGTTAAACAATGCCATCCCAGTGAACGTGTACCCCAATCCATCCAGCGGAGATTTCTCCATACGGGTGAATCTGGAGGCCGCATCACCGTTGACTATAGAAGTGTTGAGTATCGAAGGACAATTGCTCCATCGCACAGAACAGGATCATCCCTCAGGCGTTTCCGAGTTTCGCCTCGACCAAACTGTGCTATCTGCCGGAGTTTATTTCCTGAGAGTGAGAGCAGCTGAACAACAAACCCTTACACGCTTTATCATTCAGCGATAATCTCAACAATGATCAGTCGGGCCGGTTCCCACGCAGCCGGCCCACTGATAATGAAGGCCAAAAACCACGCGTTGGCCGGATTAAAGCCGTCGGAGGTAATACTTCGGCGGCTTAATTGTTTTTGGTTGGGATTGATTCGTAAAGCAGTGCCTTCGGCACTGCTTTACTTTACAGATTTTCGGATTGATTACGATCAAACAGATGATACAGATTTGCAGATTACAGATTTTACTGACGATATGATACACGGATGACAGACTTACCGATTTTTAAGATGTACCGATTGCAGAAGTACTGATGTCAGATTACTGATGTAGTGATTACGGATATTGCCGGGATTTACCGATTACGGATATTGGTGGTTGAGATTTCAGTAATCTGTTTTACAGTAATCCGTACATCTGTAAATCCGTAGTCTGTACATCTTAATTGTCCGTACAATCCTATTCTGTGTATCTCATTATCTGTAAAATCCGTGATCCGCAAATCTGTACCATCTGACCCCCGCATAGTTCGGCCTTCCGGGGGAAGGCAGAACCATGCGGGGGATCGTAATCACTCCGCACCGGGAAGTGCGCTTCGCGCTACTTCCCGGATCTGTAATCTGCAACCCTTATATTTGTAGGATGTTATCCACACTCATCATCACCTACAATGAAGAACGCAATATAGAACGTTGCCTTCTGAGTGTGAAGGAGATCAGCGATGAAATCATCGTTGTCGATTCAGGATCTGCTGATCATACCGTGGCGATTGCGGAACGATTAGGTGCTAAAGTGATCCATCAACCTTTTCTGGGATATATTGAGCAGAAAAATTTTGCGATATCACAGGCGAATGGCGATTGGGTGTTGAGTCTGGATGCCGATGAAGCATTGGACAATACCCTCCGGCAATCGATTGCGGAGGCAATGAGAACACCTGCAGCTGAGGCTTATTCAATGAACCGCCTCACCAACTACTGCGGACATTGGGTGCGGCATTGCGGCTGGTATCCTGATACCAAAATCCGTCTGTTTAAGAAAGATGCGGGCAAGTGGACCGGGGTAAACCCGCACGACCGCTATGAGGTTTTCGGAGGTAAGTCAACGTTACACCTGAAGGGTGATATCCTCCACTATTCCTATAACACCATCTCCGATCATCTGAGGCAGATTGATCATTTCAGCAGCATCGGGGCAAAGGCGCTGTATGATAAGGGTGTGAAGAGCTCTATTGCGAAGCTGATCTATAAACCGGTGGCGCGTTTTCTGCGGGCGTATGTCGTCTGGTCAGGATACCGCGACGGGCTGACGGGCTTCATCATTGCGGTGAACAGTGCGCATGCCGTTTTCCTGAAATACCTGCGCCTGTATTATCTTGAAAAAGGAAAAAGCCTATGAAGGTGCTTCATGTTTCCACACCCCGGAGCTGGAGAGGCGGTGAACAACAGGCAGCGTATCTGGCTTTGGCATTGAGCAAAAAAGGTATTGATCAGACTCTGCTCACACCTGTTAACTCCGATTTATCCGAACGATTGAACACCTCCGGTATTCCGCTGGAAGGATTTCATTCGCGGGGACCACTCGGTCTGGGACTTGCAAAAAAAATCGCCCTCCTCTGCAAAAAGGAGAAGTTTGATCTCGTTCATACCCACGATTCACATGCGCATTCGGCGGCTGTATTATCCGCTGCGGTATTCGGTAATCACACGCCGTTGGTGATCAGCCGGCGTGTGGATTTCGCCATCTCGCCGTCTCCTTTCTCACGCTGGAAATATAACCATCCCTCCGTAAAAAGAATCATCTGCGTAAGCGATATGATCCGCAGGATAACGGAGAAGGATATACGAAATAAAGAAGTTCTGCGCGTAGTACATTCCGGTATTGATTTATCACGTTATCTGGTGGCAACCGATCAACGGCTGCTGCACCGTGAATTGTCGCTCCCGGCTGAAACCCGCATCATCGGCAACCTCAGTGCCCTGGCCGACCACAAAGACTATCCTACCTTTCTTCGTATCGTTTCGGAGATAAAACGCCACCGGAAAGATGTTGTTTATGTTATTGCCGGAGAAGGGCCTGAAGAGAAGAACATCCGCGAAATGATCCGCGAAATGGGTTTATCCGATGTGGTCTATATGTTAGGTTTCCGTAAAGATGTACCGCAGGTAATGAAATGTCTCGATGTTTTTCTGATCACCTCCTCCACCGAGGGGCTCGGCACGATCGTTCTGGAAGCCTTTGCGGCAGGTGTACCTGTTGTCGCGACGGAGGCAGGTGGTATTCCTGAACTGGTGAAAGAAGGAAGTACGGGTCTGACAGCGCCGGTGGGAGATGCTGCGGAACTGGCACGACAGGTCTTGCGTGTTTTAGCAGATCAGGATCTCAGGGCACGTCTCATCGCCGGAGGAACCAATGCCGTAGCATCCTTTACCTTTGAACAAACAGCGGCGAAAACGCTGGCAATCTATCGTGAAGTTCTCGAACACTGATGGCTGGAATAAAACCTGCACTCCGTCTCATCCTCGACACACTTCCGGATTCACCCGGCGTGTATCAGTATTTCAATGCAGATCAACAATTGCTATATGTAGGGAAGGCAAAAAGCCTGAAGAAACGGGTGAATAGTTATTTCAACAAACAACACGATACAGCACGGATCGCGGTGATGGTCCGGCAGATTGCCGATATTAAAACGATTGTGGTAGAGACCGAGTACGATGCCCTGTTACTCGAGAATAACCTCATCAAAAAGCTTCAGCCCAAGTACAACGTCAATCTGAAGGATGATAAAACGTATCCCTGGATTGTCGTGAAGAAAGAAGATTTCCCCCGGGTATTTTATACGCGGCGACATATCCGTGACGGGTCGACCTATTTCGGGCCTTATGCCTCGGTGGTGATGATTCATACGTTGCTGGATCTGATCCGCCAATTGTACAAACTACGCACCTGCAATCTTCAGTTATCGCCTGAAAATATCGCCAGGAACAAGTTCAGGCTATGCCTCGAATATCACATTGGCAACTGCAAAGGGCCCTGTACCGGCTTACAGACAAAGGAAGACTATGATGAAACCATAGATGAAATCCGCGATATCCTGAAGGGTAACATCAATTCGGTGATCCGTCATCTGGAAGAACGGATGAAGACACACGCAGCAAGATTTGAATTTGAAGCTGCACAGGTGTTTAAGGAGAAGATAGAAATTCTTGAAAAATACAAAGGCAAAAGTGTAATCGTGAATGCATCTATTCATAATGTAGATGTCTTCGGATTGATCGACGATAAAAACACGGCCTATGTTAATTACATGAAAGTGATGAATGGGTCGGTGATTCAATCGCATACGCTGGAGCTGAAGAAAAAGCTGGATGAAAAACCGGAAGAACTGATAGCGTTGGCGATTGCGGAACTGCGGCAACGTTATAACAGCACATCCAAAGAGATACTGGTAACAGTAGCACCGGAGGAAGAGATTCCGGGTGCGGAATGTATAGTACCAAAAATAGGAGACAAGAAAAAACTGCTGGAGCTGAGCGAGAAGAACGCACGCTATTACATGAAGGACAAACTCGATCAGGCTGATAAACTGAACCCCGAACACCGCATTGAACGGTTGATGGAACAGATGCAGCGCGATTTACGATTGCCGGTAAAGCCGTATCATATCGAGTGTTTTGATAATTCAAACTTTCAGGGTGACTATGCCGTAGCCGCCATGAGTGTATTTAAAAACGGACGAGCCAGCAAATCCGATTACCGTCACTTTAATATCAAAACGGTTGAAGGACCAAATGATTTCGCCTCTATGGAAGAGGTGATTTACCGACGCTACAGCAGATTGCTGGAAGAAGAACAGCCCTTGCCCCAGCTCATCGTCATTGACGGAGGCAAAGGACAACTCTCCGCCGCATTAAACAGCCTTGAAAAACTGAACCTGCGCGGAAAAATCAGCATCATTGGAAT
>JBIIHN010000187.1:0-4427 GCA_044235745.1 Bacteroidia bacterium | reverse complement strand
ACCACCGAATGTTTTTCTTTTTGCCCCCAATTCAAAATCACACTTTTAAAATTCTTTTCTGTGGATTCAATCTCGGATAAATCAATATGAGGACGAACGATACGCTGCAGGATATAATTCTGCGTGACGGAGTATCCCTTATCGAGATAGATCGCGCCGATGAATGCTTCAAACGCGTCGCCATACATACTTCGGTAAGCACCGGGACCGGTATCTTTCTGCAACAATTCATCAATTCCGATCTTGATAGCAAGTTGTTTCAGGTTTTCCCTGCTCACGATGCGGCTACGCATCTCCGTTAGGAATCCTTCATCCTTAAACGGATACTTCTTAAATAACAAATCAGCAACGACGGCACCCAGTACCGCATCGCCCAGATATTCCAGACGCTCATTGCTCAGCCGGTTACCGCCGGCAGTTTCAAGTGCAAGGCTCCGGTGACTGAAGGCGAGTTTATACAATGAAAGATTACCGGGATAAAATCCCAGGAGGCTATGCAGGGAACGAATAAAAACTTTTTCCTGTGCATCCGCTCTGAACAAAAGCCGGATCAGGGTACGTAAAACCAAACGTCAGGCTTTATACTTTTTAACAATGATAGAGGCATTATGACCGCCGAATCCAAAAGTATTGCTCAGAGCCGCATTTACGGTGCGCTTCTGAGGTTTATTGAACGTAAAGTTAAGTTTAGGATCGAAAGCAGGATCATCGGTAAAGTGATTGATGGTTGGAGGAATTTCATCATTCACCACTGACAAGATGGTAGCGATTGCCTCAATTGCGCCGGCCGCACCCAACAAATGACCCGTCATCGACTTGGTAGAACTGATGTTAAGGCGATAGGCATCTTCACCAAACAATTTTCCAATCGCTTTTGCCTCGCTGGGATCACCTACCGGAGTAGACGTTCCGTGCACATTGATATAATCAATATCCGCGGTTGTCATACGAGCATCCTGCAGGGCATTCCTCATTACATTGAAGGCACCGAGTCCCTCCGGATGTGTAGCCGTAAGATGATACGCATCTGCGCTCATCCCTCCACCTGCTACTTCCGCATAAATTTTAGCACCGCGTTTCAAGGCGTGTTCGAGCTCTTCCACGATGATACAGCCCGAGCCTTCACCGAGAACAAAACCATCACGATCCAAATCGAACGGACGGGAAGCGGTTGCGGGATCATCGTTTCTTTCTGAAAGGGCGTGCATAGCGCCAAAACCTCCGATACCGGCCTCATTCACTGCAGCCTCTGAGCCCCCGCTCAGGATGACATCGGCCATACCCAATCGGATATAGTTGAAGGCATCGATGATGGCATTGGTAGAAGAAGCGCAGGCTGAAACCGTACAGAAGTTAGGACCACGGAAACCATATCGCATAGAGATATGCCCGGCCGCGATATCCGCGATCATTTTTGGAATAAAGAACGGATTAAACCGGGGCGTACCATCGCCTTTGGCAAAACCCATCACTTCATCCAGAAACGTACGCAAACCGCCGATACCGGAACCCCAGATCACTCCGGTACGATCCGGATCGGGTTTATTGGTAAGAAGCCCGGCATCGTTCACAGCCTCCTCACAAGCCGCGATGGCCAGTTGGGAGAAGCGATCGAGCTTCCGGGCTTCTTTGCGATCCAGGTATAAACCCGGATCAAAATTTTTCACTTCACAGGCGAACCGTGTCTTGAACTTCGAGGCATCAAAGAGGGTGATGGGGGCTGCTCCACTTTGACCGGCCAATAACCCGGCCCAATAGTCGGCAACATTGTTCCCCAATGGAGTCTGTGCTCCTAATCCAGTGATAACTACGCGTTTAAGCTCCATGCGCGCCTGTTAAAAAGTGAATGGTTATTTAACGTTCGCCTGAATATAATCCACGGCCTGACCTACAGTAGAGATCTTTTCCGCCTGATCATCAGGAATAGCAATGTTGAATTCTTTTTCAAATTCCATGATGAGCTCCACTGTATCCAGGGAGTCCGCACCAAGATCGTTGGTGAAGCTTGATTCGTTAGTGATTTCGCTTTCGTCAACTCCTAATTTGTCAACGATAATGGCTTTTACACGTGATGCAATGTCAGACATTGTTTCTAGAATTGGTTTAGACAGGGGGCAAAAGTAATAAATATTGGTATTGAAGCAAGGTTAAATATAATAGACTGATTTTCATTTATTAATTAATAAAACAGCACTAAATACCTTTAAAATCCAACGCAGAGACTAAAACAAAAGGCAACGAATCAATCGTTGCCTCCCGATAATTTAAATTGTGATCAGGCTTCAGGCTTTTACATGCCCCCAGTTTTCACCGCTTTTAATCCGATACAATTGCATTTCTGAGATGCCAAAGTGTTCAGCAATCTGTTTCATAGTACGTACGCGTTTTTTGTCATTGATCATCTGCTTGATCTTTTTAACGGTCGTATCTGTGAGCTTATGACCCTTTTTACGGTTAATGGAGCGATACGCCAAAACAGCCGGACTTTTCTGCTGATGCTTCTCCATCTCCTCCTTGGTAGCCCAACGCAGATTCTTAATGCTATTATCCTCCTTATTGTAATTCATATGAATCACATATTCACTCTTCGCACTGCGCTTTTGCAAAAAGGCCTCTGCCACCAAACGATGAATGAATAAGGTCATATTCCTACCCTCAGGCTTGAGTTTGAGTGTTGGATAACCTCCCATGAGCGTGCCTTTCAGAAGATTTCCATCCTGAATGCTGGAGGTAAAACTAACAAGTCGACCGTGATCAGAAATGGCATATTGACAGCGAAAAACACCAGTATTGAAGCTGATCACTTTCCATTTTTCATTTTTAATAGGCTTTACCATAAGGCTGGGTTTTGATTAGGACTAAAATATAAAAATTTAGTATAGCTATATCGTTAGTGATTATTTTTAAAGCAGTTAGCCGATGAAATAAGCATCCATCCCCCCAAAAAAACTGTATTAGATTGTTATTCAATATTTTATATCAAGAGGTGGCGTTTAATTAACTTCAGCAAATTAGGATTTCGTCTCTCCTTTCTGAATCTCCATTTTCAAGGGCGAAGGCTTTTTCACCCTGCAAAAAACCATTTTTACCTTGAATAAGACGGCCCTCGCACCGATTTAGCTGGTAATGCACTACCGATGAAGGTAAATTGCTTTCATCAAGACAAGACTATGGAAAAGAAGAAAAAGAAAAACCACGGACAAGATCCGAAACGGCTCGTGTTGGCCGTATTGATCCTTATTGCAGTAATCTTTATGTTGATTGGCCCGAGAGCAAAAGCCGAAGTGCCGGCGCTGGAAGCCACACAATACCTCGTTGAACAAAACGTTCCGATCATGCCCCTGATTCAATCCATGATATTCGGATAGACACGTCCAGCACCCTTATAAACTATATAACAATAACTAACAAGTCAGCCATTCAATCGAATATGAGAAAATTAACCAAACGCATTTTGGAATTCTCTGCTTCCTTCCTTGCTTTGCATCATGGAGCAGATCGCCATCCTCGCATCGGGAAAGGGAAGCAACGCGGATCGTCTTTGCCATCATTTCAAGCATCACCCATCCGCTCATATACGCCTCATAGCATGCGACCGCGAAACGGCTGGGGTTTACGACATAGCCCGGGCGCACAACATACCGGCAATACACCTCAGTAAAGAACTACGGCAGGATCCGGAGCTTTTTCTGCAACGCCTCCGGGAAGAAGGAGTAACATTCATCGTGCTGGCCGGCTATCTGAAATTAATTCCGAAGGCTATCGTTGACGCCTATCCGAAAAGGATCATCAATCTTCACCCTGCATTGCTCCCGAAGTTTGGTGGCAAGGGCATGCACGGTATGCATGTACATGAAGCTGTGGCGGCTGCGGGAGAAAAAGAAACCGGCATCACGATACACTATGTAAATGAACATTACGACGAAGGAGATATCATCGCACAGTTTTCTACTCCCCTGCCTTCTGGTGCCTCTTCTGATGAAATCGCGCACCTGATTGCAGGACTCGAAGCAAAGCATTTTCCGGCGGTGGTGGAGGAAGTGGTGACGAACGTATAAATCCTTTTTCTAAAACATTTCGACATCCTTCTCAAATTACAGGGAGGAACACAGTTGACGCGGATTGTGCGGATTTGGCCGCAGATTTATTATGATCCGTCGTACAGCGGATTATGATTAGTTATGATTTGAATTTATCTTAATAAATCATAATCATCAGTTTAATCAGTGGCAAAAAATGTATCGCGGTTGAAGCGGACTGTATGGTACCGGCAACAATTTTATAGTAACAGAAGTCGCGGATTAAATTATCTTAATGAAAAAGGTGAATTCTGAATTCTGATCCCGTTCAAAGAGCAGAGCTGATATTTGTATTTATTCCGCAAAATTCTCTTCTAAAGACATGAAGAAACACGGTTTCACCATTCA
>JBIIHN010000186.1:0-4429 GCA_044235745.1 Bacteroidia bacterium | reverse complement strand
AGTCGAACTTAATAAATTTAAGATTGAATCCCTTTTAACTTGTGCATTTACCTTGAAACCGGGAAATAACAACAAGAGAAACATCCATTGAAACAACAACCCTCTTCCAGTGATAGTAGATGATATTATCATCATGTGAATTTATCCTGTTTTTTACGCTTAATTTGATAATAAGTTCCTTATTCCCTTCATAAAAATCACATGGATTTTTTAGTAAATTTATCGTCAAATTAATATAATCATGCTGAAAATCAAAAACTTAATCCTTACAACCTTCGGAATATCCTGTATTGGATCTTTTGCTTTCGCTCAACAAGCTCCGGCGCTTCGAATGTGTACTATTCCTACTGATTCCACCGCATCAACAAAAATTACGCTTGCACAAGCCACTATCTGGGCGGATGATTTGCCTATCAAGGTTGTATGTAACGATGGAAGGATCTATACACTTTCACAGTTTAATTTCACCATGATGACCTTAAAACCTTTTCAATCCAAAGAATACGGACTTGCAAACAACGGCATTCCGATACTTGCCAGAAAGGCCATTGACTCCATGAAGCCCGGTGATACTATCATACTAAAAAATGTAACAGGAAAATCTCCCGATGGATCAGAATTAAAATTACCCAATATTGCCCTTGCCATCAAAGAGTAATATCAAATATTATATTTAAAAAGCTGCTGCATTATTCAAGCGATACAGCGGCTTTTTTCTTGCATTTTTTACAAATCGATAACCACCAAAATTAAAATTCCTCAACAAAACTACATACTAAAACTCAACCTCAGCAAATGCTGTTGGTGTTTCATGCAACTTAACACGGCTTAGCCGAATACCGTCAGGTATCGTAGCGAGCAATTTTCCTGAAATATCCATCAGAATATTTTCACAACTTGGCTGATAACTTGTGAGATAAATATGATCCCACTCCGGATATTCCATTTTCGAAAGAGCACTCCCTTTACGCAACAGTAAAAAATGATCGAACTTTTTTAATACAGCCTGGTGTACCCAGTTCTTAAGATCAGAAAAATCCATGATCATTCCGTCATAGGGATGTCCGTTTTCATTTATCACCGGCCCCTCTATAGTAACAAACAACGTATATGTATGTCCATGAATATGCCTGCACTTGCCCGGATAGTTATCAAGTGAGTGAGCAGTATCGAATGTAAATATTCTTGTTAGGGTAAGTCGTGGATTCATATTTGCCATAATTATTTCAGCTGCATCCCATACTGGTACCACAATTCAAACATTTATAACATGAACCTGATCTGATTGTGATATGACCGCAATTTGAACAGATGGGCGCATCACCCATCATCCTGCTTAAATATACCTGAGTTTGAAAAGGTGTTTGATAACTGAATGTCACACTTTCAGTCGGAACAACCGTGCTCTCTGATCTATTCACCCGCTTTATATTTTGCACAGGTTTCACCTGAACAAGATCATCTCTTTGAAGGTATTCCATGGCCATCAGCCGGAATATATAATCAATGACTGAAGTAGCAGTTTTAATATTCGGGTGATCGACCGGACCAGATGGCTCAAACCGAGTAAAAATAAACTTCTCCACGTACTCTTCAAGTGGAACACCATATTGCAGACCAATTGACACTGCGATAGCAAAACAGTTTAGCAGTGATCTGAATGAAGCTCCTTCTTTTTGCATATCGATAAAAAGTTCACCGAGGGTCCCGTCATCATACTCACCGGTTCTGACGAATATAGTATGTCCGCCAACTTTAGCCTTGTGCGTAAAACCTTCTCTCTTGTCAGGTAACCGCTTACGGTGAACAATACTCGACAGTTGACGTTTAAAAGCTGTATCCGGCGACAATTGAATCAGTTTTTTTGCTGCATCCAGTACTTGATCGGCAGTCAAATCACCTGTATTCACTTCAAACGACTTGGATAGTGCTGATAAAGGCTGAGAAAGTTTACATCCATCGCGATATAGCGCAATCGCCTTTAACCCCATTTCCCAGGATGCAAAATAACAGTTCCTTATATCAGACACTGTAGCATCATTAGGAAGATTCACTGTTTTTGAGATAGCTCCACTTAGAAAAGGCTGGACCGAAGCCATCATACGGATATGTCCTAAAGGAGCGATAAATCTTTTGCCTGATTTACCGCATCGGTTAGCACAATCAAAAACATCAATATCCTTTTGCATAATATGAGGCGCCCCCTCTATCGTCATTGTACCGCAGATATAAGAATTAGCCGCATCAATTTCCGATTCGTTGAATCCAAGCCAATTCAACAAGTCAAAACCGGGCGAGTGCAGCTTTTCTGATTCAACACCTAATCGTTGATAGAAGTCTGCGCCCAACGTAAACCGGGTGAATAAAAAACGGATATCGAAAACTCCTGCAGCAGCTGCTTCCAGTCTCGATAAATCATCGGACAAAAAACCTTTGGCAGAAAGGGTTTTATGATTGATGTACGGTGAATCTGTAAAAGAGGGGGTTCCAAGAATATAGCGAATTATATCTTCCGTTTCAGCATTTGTATAGTCGAGTTTTCGCAGCGCCAAGGGTAATGATTGGTTAACAATTTTAAAATATCCACCACCGGATAATTTTTTGAATTTGACTAAAGCAAAATCAGGTTCTACCCCTGTTGTATCACAATCCATTAACAAACCTATCGTACCGGTAGGAGCTAAAACCGTAACCTGCGCATTTCTGTACCCGTGTTTTTCCCCTAAGCTTAATGCCTCATCCCAGGCTTTACAAGATGCATTCAAAAGATAATCCGGACAATCCTCCGGACGGATACCCATCGGCTTTACATTTAACCCCTCGTATCCATCAATTGTATTGTATGCAGCGTACCGATGATTACGAATTACACGTAACATATCAGCGCGGTTCTCATCAAACTTTTTAAAGGCACCCAAAACAGCCGCCATCTCCGCTGATGTTTTATACGCAATACCGGACATGATACTAGCGATCGCAGCTGCAATAGCTCTCCCCTTTACACTATCATATGCCAATCCCTGTACCATCAGCAACGAACCAAGATTTGCATAACCCAAGCCCAATGTCCGGTAATCAAATGAGTTCCGCGCAACTTCTTTTGATGGATACTGAGCCATCAATACCGATATTTCAAGAACAATCGTCCAGATTCTGCAGGCATGTTCAAACGCTTCAACGTTAAACACTCCGGAATTCTCATCATAGAATTTCCTGAGGTTAAGAGATGCCAGATTACAGGCTGTATCGTCTAAAAACATGTACTCAGAACATGGATTAGAAGCCCGAATAGATCCTCCTTTAGGACAGGTATGCCACTCATTGATAGTAGTGTCAAATTGCAAACCCGGATCAGCACAAGCCCAGGCAGCCTCTGAAATCTCATTCCAAATTGCAACTGCCGGTACTTTCTTTATCACTGCCCCATCACTTCTTGCTATTAATTCCCAATCAGCGCTGCTCTTCAGTTTTTCGAAGAAGCGATTTGAAATCCTCACAGAATTATTGGAGTTCTGACCGGACACTGCGGCATAGGCCTCACCTTCGTAATCGGATGAATAACCTGCCGCGATCAAGACTGCCACCTTTTTTTCTTCGCTGTACTTCCAGTTTATAAAAGCTTCAATTTCGGGATGATCTATGTCCAGACAAACCATCTTTGCAGCTCTTCGGGTAGTGCCACCTGATTTTATGGCTCCGGCTGCTCTGTCACCAATTTTCAGGAACGACATTACCCCTGAAGAATACCCACCACCGGATAATTTTTCATTCTCTCCACGCAACACCGAAAAATTAGAACCAACACCAGAGCCATACTTGAAAATTCGTGCTTCCCTAACCCATAAATCCATGATGCCACCCGGGTTTACCAGATCATCTTTTACGGAAAGAATAAAACACGCATGTGGCTGAGGGTGCTCATAGGCGGAAGACGACTTCTTTACTTTACCCGTATTCGGATCTACATAAAAATGCCCTTGAGGATCACCTTTAATGCCATACGTATGATAAAGGCCAGTATTAAACCATTGTGGAGAATTAGGAGCGGCATATTGTCCAAGCAACATATATACTACTTCATCATAAAATGCCTGCCCATCCTCCTCACCTGCAAAATAACCATTTCGCATTCCCCAGTCGAGCCAACAAGCAGCCATTCGATGAACCACTTGCCGAATACTGGTTTCTCCGCCTATGCTTCCATCCGTTTGCTTTACACCCGTACGACGAAAATACTTCTGAGCAAGAATATCGGTAGCTACCTGTGACCATTCAACCGGCACTTCAACATGCATATTCTCATAAACAACTTCACCTGAAGGATTTCGGATTGAAGATGTTCTTTTCTCATATTGATAAAAATCAAATGGACTTTTTCCACCTGTGGTAAAGAATCTGGATACAGAAATCCCATTGTGTTTTAACATGT
>JBIIHN010000185.1:0-4461 GCA_044235745.1 Bacteroidia bacterium | reverse complement strand
AGGGGCACCTTTACCTTTACCCATACGTACCTCTAACGGCTTCCGGGTAATCGGCTTATCCGGGAAGATGCGGATCCATATCTGACCCTCACGCTTCATGTAACGGGTTACCGCCACACGAGCTGCTTCAATCTGTCGGGAAGTGATCCAACAAGTCTCCAGGGATTTGATTCCAAAAGATCCGAAGGCCAATGATGTTCCACGGGTGGCTGTACCACTTGGCACCATCTTATGCTGCTTACGGAACTTAGTCTTTTTCGGCTGTAACATGATTCAGCTGCTTTATCTTGATTTCGTCCTTACTTAATTATTAATCCTTTTGTGCACGGCCACGACCTCCGCGACCACCTCTGTTTCCACGGTCTCCACGGTCATTACGATCATTGCGGTCACCGCGCTCACGTCCTCCACCACTACCCGGCTTCGGAGTGCTTGCTACTCCGATATTCGGAGACAGATCGCGCTTTCCATACACTTCACCTTTGCAGATCCAAACTTTGATACCGATGATTCCATAGGTAGTCAATGCTTCTGATAATGCATAGTCAATGTCGGCACGGAAAGTATGCAGAGGTACACGACCTTCTTTATATTGCTCGGTACGTGCAATCTCCGCACCACCTAAACGTCCTGAACAGGTAATTTTAATTCCTTCAGCACCCATCCGCATGGTAGAAGCAATCGCTTGTTTCATCGCACGACGGAATGAAATCCTGGCTTCAAGCTGACGTGCAATTCCATCTGCAACCAACTGAGCATCCAGTTCCGGACGTTTGATCTCATAGATATTGATCTGAACTTCCTTACGGGTCAGCTTCTTTACTTCCTCCTTCAACTTATCTACTTCTGTACCTCCCTTGCCGATAACAATACCCGGACGGGCAGTATGAACAGTAACAGTGATCAGTTTCAGAGTGCGTTCAATGACAATTCTTGAAACTCCACCTTTAGAAAGACGGGCAAGCAAATATTTGCGGATCTTCTCGTCCTCTACCAGTTTATCGGCATAGTTCTTACCACCGTACCAGTTAGACTCCCATCCACGGATGATTCCTAAACGATTACCAATCGGGTTAGCTTTTTGTCCCATTCTACTTTCTTAGTTAGCGGAATTATTTTCAGCAGCAACAACAGCATTCTTGTTGTCAACTACAATTGTTATATGATTTGAGCGTTTGCGAACACGGTAGCCGCGACCTTGAGGAGCCGGACGAAGGCGCTTCAACATACGTCCGCTGTCAACATTGATTGATTTTACAATCAACTCTGCATCTTCAATACGACTTCCTTCATTTTTCGACTGCCAGTTTGCCAGCGCAGAAAGAAGAAGTTTTTCAAGACGACCTGCAGCTTCCTTTGTGCTGAGGCGCAACATGGCAAGTGCCATATCTACACGCTTTCCACGGATCATGTCAGCTACCAGACGCATTTTGCGTGGTGATGTCGGACAATCATTTAACTTGGCAACCGCTACATTCTTCATTGTAGCCTTGCGCTGTTCTGCGACGTTACGTTTTCTGGCTCCCATGATTATTTAGATCCTTTGTCTTTATTACCGGCGTGGCCTCTGAATGTACGTGTAGGCGCAAATTCACCGAGTTTATGTCCAACCATATTTTCAGTCACATACACAGGGATGAATTTATTTCCATTGTGTACTGCGAATGTGTTGCCAACGAAATCAGGAGAAATCATTGAACGGCGCGACCATGTTTTGATGGTAGCTTTCTTTTTGCCTTCATTCATCTCGAGCACTTTTTGCTCAAGTTTATAATCGATGAAGGGGCCTTTTTTAAGCGAACGACTCATGTTGTTTCTTACTTCTGAATCCTGTTAACAATTATTTCTTACGACGCTCGATAATGTACTTGTTCGTCGGATTGCTCTTCTTACGGGTCTTATAACCTTTAGCGATAAGACCTTTGCGAGAGCGTGGGTGACCTCCGGATGCGCGCCCTTCGCCACCACCCATCGGGTGATCAACCGGGTTCATCGCAACACCACGTACACGAGGACGACGTCCTACCCAACGAACACGTCCTGCTTTACCAAAACTCTGTTTGTCGTGATCCGGATTCGAAACCGATCCGATGGAAGCCATACAAGTTACCAGTACTTTACGTGTTTCTCCTGAAGGCATTTTTAATACAGCATAACGATCTTCACGTGCTGCCAATTGAGCAGAAGCACCGGCACTGCGGGCAATTTTACCACCCTGACCAGGACGCATTTCAATGTTATGCACTGTAGTTCCCAGCGGAATATCCTTTAAAGGCATGGCATTACCAACCTCCGGAGCTACTGATTCTCCTGATGCAATGGTCTGTCCAACCTTGATTCCGTTAGGAGCCAGGATGTATCGTTTTTCACCATCACTGTATTTTACAAGGGAAATAAAACAGGTACGGTTCGGATCATATTCAATTGTTTCGACCGTAGCAGGAACATTGAACTTATCGCGTTTGAAATCGATGATACGATACAGTTTACGGTGTCCACCGCCGATGTAACGCATCGTCATTTTACCTGTATTGTTACGACCACCGGAACGCTTCAAAGAAACGATCAGCGACTTTTCCGGCTCGCTAGCTGTAATTTCCGAATAATCATTACGGATCAGGTGACGCTGACCCGGAGTCATTGGACGAATTTTCTTAGTACCCATTGCTCTTTTCTTTACGTATTAGATATTGCTGAAGAAATCAATTGACTCTCCCTTCTTAAGGGTAACGATCGCTTTTTTAATGTTGGCACGTTGTCCGGTTACAAAACCGTTTTTCGTACCACGCATTTTGGTCTTACCACGGGTGATCATCGTGTTTACCGAATCAACGGTAACACCGTACATCGCCTCCACAGCTTTCTTGATTTCAAGCTTGTTGGCACGCTTGTCAACAATGAAACCGTAGCGCGGCTGTTTTTCAGTAATCCGGTTCATCTTCTCAGTAACAACCGGTTTCTTCAGAATTTCCATTTTTTACTCTATAGGTTTATCGTGCCTATGCACTTAGTTTTTAAGACTATCAACCCGGGAGGAAATCCATCTTGAGGGATTTTTTCTCTCCCGGGCTGTTGATTATTTGAGCAGGGTGCTTTCGATTATCGGAAGCGAACTCTCCGTCACAATGATATTTTGAGCGTTAACTATATCGTAAGTGTTTAAATCAGAAGCAGTTACGACTTTGCTGCGCTCCAAATTTCGGGACGACAAATATACGTTTTTATTTGATTGACTCAGAACCAATAAGGTTTTTTTATCAGAAACCTGCAAATTTTTTACAAGATCAGCCATTTGCTTGGTCTTCGGACGATCGAAATTGAAGTCTTCCAACACCATAATAGTGTTCGACTTGGCTTTATAAGCCAAGGCTGATATCCTGGCCAAACGCTTCAGCTTCTTATTGAGGCTGAAAGAATAGTTACGTGGACGTGGTCCGAAAATACGACCACCGCCAACAAATACAGGGCTCTTCATCGACCCTGCACGGGCACCACCGGTTCCTTTCTGACGCTTCAGTTTCTTGGTTGTTCCAGAAACTTCATTACGCTCTTTCGCTTTATGTGTACCCTGACGACGGTTAGCAAGAAATTGCTTTACATCAAGATAGATAGCATGATCATTGGGTTCAGCACCAAAGATCTGGTCGTTCAGACTGGCTTTGCGTCCGGTCTCCTTTCCTGAGAGATTATATACTGATACTTCCATGATTATTTTGTCACCGTTACAATTGATCCTTTATGACCGGGAATCGCACCTTTTATCAATAAAAGGTTTTGCTCCGGCAATACTTTAACTACCTGAAGATTCTGAAGCTTTACGCGAACATCACCCTGATGACCTGCCATGCGCATTCCTTTCATAACGCGTGACGGCCAGGAAGAAGCACCCAGTGAACCGGGAGCGCGCTGACGATCGTGCTGACCGTGTGTTTGTGCACCTACACCACCGAAATTGTGGCGCTTTACTACACCCTGAAAACCTTTACCTTTTGAGGTACCTACGACTTCACAAAAATCTCCCTCAGAGAAAATATCACATTTAACCACATCACCAATTTGAAACTCCTGCTCAAAGTCACGGAATTCCATCACCTTACGCTTGGGCGTGGTATTAGCCTTCTTAAAATGCCCAAGCATAGCCTGGGTCGTATGTTTTTCTTTTTTCTCACCAAAGGCGAGCTGAACGGAATTATATCCGTCGCTTTCGACCGTTTTTACCTGTGTAACAATACAGGGGCCGGCTTCAACTACGGTGCAAGGGATATTCTTACCCTCGGCATCGAAGATGCTGGTCATGCCAACCTTTTTTCCGATGATACTTGCCATCTTAACTATTTGTTAGTTGTTTTGGTCTTGTTATAGTTGCAATACAGACACAAGACACTGATCGTCTGCATTGATTATTTATTCGGATAGTATGTAAAGAACGACTCTTTCTGATCCGGGTATCACTATACCTTG
>JBIIHN010000184.1:0-4492 GCA_044235745.1 Bacteroidia bacterium | reverse complement strand
GAGATCCAGTTCTTCTTCCAACCGTTTAATCATGGTACTCAACGTAGCCTGTGTGACATGACAAAGATCAGCCGCCTTACTAAAGCTCCCGGTCTTATCCACAGCGATAAGATACTCAAGTTGTTGCAGATTCATTTTACCCTATATTTACAGCATCAATAGCAAACATAGAAAACATTTATAATCTCTATACTGTTTTTTACTATATTTTTGTGCCGCTCTAGAGGGAGATCACTCATAGGTGCCATTCTCTACGGCAAATACACGAAATCAAACTAAATTATAATATACCTACTCAATATGGAACACTCTTCTTCTACCAACGGCGCGGGCAAATGTCCGTTTACCGGTAATCTGCACAAGCCTGTTGCAGGCGGGGGCACCACCAACCGCGAATGGTGGCCAAATCAGTTAAATCTGAGTATTCTTCATCAGCACTCACCGGCATCCAATCCGATGGGAACCGACTTCAATTACAGGAAGGAGTTTCAATCGCTCGATTACAAAGCCATTAAAGCGGATCTCACCAAACTGATGACGGACTCCCAGGACTGGTGGCCTGCTGACTGGGGTCACTATGGCGGACTATTCATCCGTATGACCTGGCATGCTGCAGGAACCTATCGTACTTCAGATGGTCGTGGCGGCGGCGGAACCGGCAATCAGCGATTCGCTCCTTTGAACTCATGGCCTGATAACGGCAACCTAGACAAAGCACGACGTCTGCTATGGCCAATCAAACAGAAATACGGCAATAAAATTTCCTGGGCAGATCTTCTCATTCTCGCCGGCAACGTCGCACTCGAATCGATGGGCTTCAAAACTTTTGGATTCGGCGGAGGCCGCGAAGACATCTGGCAACCGGAAGAAGATATTTACTGGGGAGCAGAAACAGAATGGCTGGGCGATAAACGCTATAGCGGAGACCGTGATCTTGAAAATCCCCTGGCAGCAGTACAGATGGGATTGATTTATGTGAATCCTGAAGGTCCTAACGGAAATCCTGATCCGGTGGCATCCGGTCGTGATGTGCGCGAAACATTTGCCCGCATGGCCATGAACGACGAAGAGACCGTTGCGCTGGTAGCAGGCGGACACACCTTTGGTAAAGCTCACGGTGCCGGAGATCCGAAATTAGTTGGTCCGGAACCTGAAGGTGCTCCTATCGAAGCGCAAGGCTTTGGTTGGATCAATAAATTCGAAAGCGGCAAAGGTGTTCACACCACCACCAGCGGCATCGAAGGAGCATGGAAGCCCAATCCCACGAAATGGGACAACGGCTACTTCGACATGCTGTTTGGTTACGAATGGGAACTAACGAAGAGTCCGGCAGGCGCCCACCAATGGGTAGCGAAGAACTGCAAGCCGGAGCATATGATTCCCGATGCACATGATCCTAATAAAAAACATCCGCCGATGATGACCACTGCAGATTTATCGCTGCGTTTTGATCCTGCGTTTGAAAAAGTATCACGCCGCTTCCATCAGGATCCCGCTGCGTTTGCTGATGCGTTTGCGAGAGCATGGTTCAAACTTACGCACCGCGACATGGGTCCTAAGTCACTCTACCTGGGACCGGAAGTACCGTCTGAAGACCTTATCTGGCAGGATCCGATCCCGGCGGTTAACTATACACTCTCTGAAAGCGATATCGCAGGTCTTAAAACCAAAGTCCTTGCCACAGGTCTGAGTATTCGTGAACTCGTTTATACCGCCTGGTCGTCCGCCTCAACCTTCCGTGGCTCTGACAAGCGTGGTGGAGCTAACGGTGGGCGTATCCGTCTTGCACCGCAGAAATTCTGGGAAGTGAATGAATCTGCTCAACTCTCGAAAGTACTGACTGCCCTCGAAGGAATACAGAAGGAATTCAGCACCGGAGGCAAACACATCTCCCTTGCCGACCTGATCGTGCTGGGTGGATCAGCCGCCATTGAAAAAGCAGCGAAAGATGCCGGCATGAATGTTGCCGTTCCCTTCACGCCGGGACGTGGTGACGCCACTGCAGAACATACCGACGTGCACTCGTTTGCAGTACTGGAACCGCAGGCTGATGGATTCCGCAACTACCTCAAAAAGGCGTACTCGGTACCGGCAGAGAAAATGCTTGTTGACAAAGCACAACTGCTCACACTGAGCGCACCGGAAATGACAGCATTGATTGGAGGCTTACGAGTATTGGGTGCGAACTACAACAATACCAAACACGGTGTCTTCACGAATCATGAAGGAAAACTCACCAACGACTTCTTCGTTCATCTGCTGGACATGAATATTGTCTGGACTCCTGTAGCCGGCGACAGCAATGCCTACGAAGGTCGTGACCGTAAAACAGGAGAACTGAAATGGACCGGCACACGTGTAGATCTTGTATTTGGATCTAACTCACAACTGCGCGCACTGTCAGAAGTATATGCACAAAACGATTCGAAAGAAAAGTTTGTGAAGGATTTCATTGCTGCCTGGAACAAGGTGATGAATGCTGATCGCTTCGATGTTAAATAATCAAGACTCAGTAAAATGAAAAAAGGCGATTCCAACAGGAGTCGCCTTTTTTTTCAGCATAGATTATTCAACTATATTGTAAATTCATCCAGACCATATCACCTGCTTTAAATGCTTTTGTCGCTTTCGGGTAACTAGCCGGCAAAAGTGCAGCACAGAATGAAAGGATCAATAAGAGCAAAAAGGCGATACGGACGTACTCCGGTTTTTTCGGAAGTCTGACCTGAGTTTTACAATAAAGTTTATAGTGTGTAACGAATGAAGGAAATAAAGTAAAATAAAAAAGCAACAGTAGCGGTTAATAGTGTTTTAACCTGTAAGTGATTTTAAATTAAATATCGCTTAATCAATAAATAACCCACTGTTTATCTGCCATTGATCCCTGACGGATAATTTTCAATCCGCATTCGAAACGACAATCCATTAAATCCTCACATAAATTATGAAAACTAATTCCTTACTCGCTTCATGGAAAGTCATGAGCACTTTAACATCATGGATGATTCTATTATTCGTGTTTATTCATCCGGTATCTGCACAAACCGGCTTCACCGGCACCTATGTACAAAATTTTAACAGTATGGGAACGGGATCAACCATTCCCTCCGGATGGAGTCATATTGGGAGTCTGGGAGGAAGTAATTCATCATGGAGTTCCAGCATTCCCGGATCAGGATCTCCATCTGCAGCATCAACAGGAACTACTAACAACAGTTTGATCGTAGCGACCAATTCGTTTTCAGGAACCAGTAATACGCGTGCTTATAACTACTCAGGGAGCACCACTTCTGATCGTGCACTTGGCACTTCTCCCACTACTGGAGCCGGTAACATTTTACAATTACGATTAACTAACAATACCGGAGCTGCAATATCTGCTTTGCAAATCAGCTATGATATCCGGCGTTTTGCCACCGGTTCCAGTGCAGAAACCCTGCCGGGATACTGGTTATTTATCAGTGTAAACAATGGAAGCACCTGGACAGAAGTAACTTCTTTGAAACCTACATCGGCTACACTTCCGAACACAAATGGTACCAGTAACTTCTCACAAACCGTTAATCTTCCATCAGCTGTAGCAAGCGGCACTGAGATCAGATTCCGTTGGGTGGATGATAATTCCACTAGCTCATCGCCTGATCAGCGAATCGGATTAGACAACATCAATATCGTTAACACTGCCGCTGCAGCATGTGGTACTCCATCGGGATTAACAGCCACTGGAATTTCTGCCAGCAGCGCCAGTTTAAGCTGGGTGGCAGTGAGTGGAGCAACGTCCTATAATTTGCAATGGAAGCTCAGTTCAGGATCAACATTCACTACTATCAGTAATTTGAGCTCTTCATCCTACCTGCTCAGTGGATTGGCAGCATCAACAAATTATACCTGGCAGGTACAAGCAGTATGCGGCACTACTACAGGCAGCTACTCAAGTCCGGCAACTTTTACAACGACGGCCACCGGAGGAACTTTGAATGAGGTCATCTATATATGGAGTGGAGCACTCCAGCCAACTTCCGCAACAGTAGTTGCAAAAATGACCAGCGCATCAACAACCTGCAGAATTGCCGTTAGTACTTCCCCTTCGATAACCAATCCTGTGTACTCAGCATTTGCCGCAGCATCGTCCATCAATAACAATATGGCTAAAATGAACATCAGTGGATTACAGCCAAACACTCAATATTACTACGCAGTAGAATCAAATGGTGTACTTGATAATTCATCAGATGACATTGGTCGCTTCAAAACTCCGGGATCAGGGGCCTACTCCTTCAGCTTCGCACATGGATCATGTTCAGGTAACGGAAACCATGGTGTTTTTACAGCCATTCAAAATAAAAACCCTTTGTTCTTCCTCGAAACCGGCGATATACATTACGCTGATCCTAATTCTTCCAATATTGCCACGCATCGTGCTCCATATGAGAACAACGTTCTTTCACGAACCGCTATATCTACACTTTTTAAGAATACTGCAATGGCATAT
>JBIIHN010000183.1:0-4495 GCA_044235745.1 Bacteroidia bacterium | reverse complement strand
CGAAGAGCAGGCAACCCGGATCACTGCGCTTCTCCTGGGAACCGGAACGATCATGGATCTGTTCAGCAATTTGCTTGTCATCGCACTCTTACCGGCTATTGGAGAAGAGCTATTCTTCAGAGGCATTGTACAAAAACAATTCGAAGAACTGACCCAAAACCGTACGGCTGGCATCGTACTGACTGCCCTCCTCTTCTCCGCACTGCATATGCAGTTTTTCGGGTTCATTCCGCGATTTGTACTAGGCGTTTTCCTTGGATTCCTCTACCAATGGTCGGGAACCATCTGGTTACCGGTCACCGCCCATTTTATTAATAATGCCGGGGCGGTCATCCTGACCTGGGCCTTCACCCGTAATAATTCATCGATCAACCCGGATACTATCGGGATAGAGCCGGGACAAGAGCTGCTGCTTGGCATCAGTGTATTTATGTCGCTGGCGGGAGTCTGGCTCTTGAGGAAGAATCTGGTGCGTTAGCGGGGGAACGGGTATCACTATTATCCCTGTCACCGGGAATTGAACAATCCCTTGTTAATAACCCATCAAATTTTATTATCTTTGCCCTTCATCATAAAAAAACATCTCTAAACCATTCATTCTCATGTTTCAGCAACTCAAGAACAAAGGGGTGATTACCCGTCCGGCCGATGCAAATGGAAATACAGCTATCAATATTATTGGAGCAGGCACGGTGATCGAAGGAGAAATCAAGTCTAATGGAGATGTTCGGATCGATGGAACTATTAAAGGATCAGTAACTTCCAAGGCAAAAGTGGTAATTGGAAGTACCGGACAGGTAGAGGGAGATGTTTTATGTCAGAATGCTGATATTTCAGGATCAGTTAAAGGAAAGACCACGGTGGCTGAGATGCTGTTTTTAAAAGGGCAGGCCAAAATCAACGGTGATATTCAGACCGGTAAACTGGTGGTAGAAGTTGGTGCCAGCTTCACCGGTAACTGCAGCATGGGACCCGAGATCAAGCAAATAAGAAATGCCGAGCGAAGCACCGAAAAACTCGCCGAAAAAACAGCTTGATAGTTACATCCGTTTCTCGGCTATGGGTCTCCAGATGGGAGGCACTATTTTTCTGATGACCTGGGCCGGAATCAAACTGGATGCCTGGCTTCAACTAAAATTTCCTGCGTTTACATTACTCTTTGCGCTCTCATCTGTGGCGGGTGTTCTGTATTATTTTATCAAACAGGTTACAAAGCGCTAACTTTGTATTGCACGTTTCCTAAGTACTGATCGTAAACGTTTCTACAAGCCAAAATTTAATGCCGGGTAACTATTGTCCATTTCATAAATTACCTCGGGAGACTTTCTAAAACTCCCGAGGCAATAAGAATTCAACAGAGTTCAAACCATCGATATAAAAATTTCGGGCACTAACTGAAAGGAATCTTTCAAATTACTCCTTTAAAAATCTCAACGGATAGCTCTGCTTATCTTTATATAATCTGCATACATACATGCCGGGAATGAAATCAGAAATGTCTATTTGAAATTGATTCTCGCCCTCCTGACAAGCAAAATATTTGCGTTCACCAACGACCCTACCCGTCATGTCCAACATTTCAATCTGTACGTCACGATCGTCGTTAGAGGTGTATGTTACTGTTACGATTTCTTTCACCGGATTTGGATATAAATCCAGAGCGGTTGATTCAAGAGTAGATGCGTCAGCCAGACGACAAGCTGCGGTAGAAAAATTCTTAACAGGCGAAAACGCTGATACGATATCAACACCTGCGGTATCACAAACCGTTCTGATCTTCCATTTGTAAGCAGCACCGCAAACCAGATTATTGATCGTTACAAATGTTTTTGTCTTCGAAACATATACACGTTTCCAGACTGAATCTGTTGACTGCTTATACAAAACAAGGTAGCGAACGATGTTGGGAACCGAAGTCCAGTTTAGTTTAGCAGATCCTGTTGTGATATTCGTTACCGATAATCCGGAGGGAGGAAGACATGGAGCAACAGGTGGTGTTTGCAGAAACCGTGCAGTAGTACCACCGGTAACATACACATTGTTATCAGTCCCTAATACAAATGCAGAAGGATAACCACTTGGAGTAGTCGCTGCCCATGCAGAAGTTCCATTGCTGTTTACTTTGCAAACTCCCATCTGCGACATCGTACTTCCGGCGATATAAATTGCATTTGCAGCATCCATTTTCATTGGAGTAAGCGCCAACAATCCTAAAGCAGGTCCATCTGCATCCAGGTTTTGCCATAACAAAACACCGGAAGTGTCGTATTTCATCATAACTACCCCATATGAGTTAAAAGGATATCCACCTACCACCGGTTTATTGTCGGATCCAACTTCAACTTTATTACCCGATTGGGTATTGGATTGAGTCCATACTGAGACACCTGCAGGATTTAATTTTGTTAATACACTTCCACTTACTGAACCGTTAATCATATACGTATTACCGAAAGCATCACCCGCAGCATCTCCTCCACCCAGACTCACGATTCCGCCAAAGCCCCAGATGTTGTTACCGTTCAGATCAATTTTTGAAAAACCATTCATACTTCCCGTAATACTCCGGTGAACAATCAGAATTTTATTGTCAGGCGTGAACTTAAAATTAACCGGAGCTCCATATCCTGGATCAAAATAATTCCACACGGTATTACCCGATGGATCGAACTTTTTCACTTTTGTAACCTGACCATTAGGACCTGTACCTATCCCCAATACATAAATATTATTAGCAGCATCAATCAGACATTTCCGTGTAGATGAACCATCAAAGGAATTTTCATAAACGACCCTCCATAATAAGGTACCGGAGGGATTGAACTTCATTAAGACACTTGCCGCATTTACCGGATTGGAATACCCTGATCTGATAGTACCAGACACAACGATATTGCCTGCATTATCCACATCAACCCAGGTTGCAACCTCGTGACGCGTATTATCAGTATTGTTATAAGGCACACTCCATAACACTGTTCCGGTTGCATTTCGCTTCGTCAGTGTAATATCACCGGCAGGATTGTAATCCCAATAAGCCGTATAAACATTGTTCTGGTTATCTGTAGCCACCGAAACTCCGTTCGGATAGTTATACCAATCGACCGTAACCTGTGCAGAAGTTATAAGCTGAAGAAAGGATAAACCAACAATAAGCAGTAGTGTTTTCATGGTTGTGTAATTTTAAGAGAATGACAAATTTCAGTACTATATTCTTATATGAATATGATATGGCTCATATGACTAACTAATATTTATGTTTCCCATCGTAACAGCGTAAAGATTCATCCTTTTTAAGATGTTTAAAACAGCAATGGTCTGAACGGGAAATCAATGGCATTGAGTACGGAATATCCACTGTTGAACTTCCTAAAGTCCACTTCTATCAGACACAATTTCGTAATTGGGCGAGCAAAAAAACTGTTGTTGCCCTGAAAGTTAAGAAGTGATATTCCGGTTCAAATTCGGTCCGGCAATTTTTGAATCACGCTTGTACAAATCATCACTAAAAATCAATGATCCATACTAACCGGAAAAGCTTAATCCGGAAATGCCTGATATACTTTCATTACTTACTCTTTAATGATCGCATCACATGAAAAACCCCTTTCACATCGGTTTTCCATTCCGGCAACATAAATGTTATGATAATCTCTTCCAGCAATTCAAGGGTAGTGATAAAAGCGGCCAGATAAAACAAAAGATACGGAGGCTGCTCAAGGAAAAAAAGAAGAATCAGAAATGACCCCTGCAGGATAGCTGCAATTTTCGCCAGATAGGTATGAAAACTGGTTGTTTTGCCAAAACGTAAAAATGCAATAACGGTTTGGACTAAAAACAGACCAAGCATCACCACCAACAACATCAACTGTTCATCAAAGAATGTCCTCTTAAATAAATACATACCTATAATACCCGCAAGGACCGTCAAATCATCGGCCACCGAATCCAGACGAGCGCCAAATGAACTTTGCACATTGAGCTTCCTCGCCAGATAACCATCGATCAAATCGGTAAAAAAACTAATACCCAGCAACCATTTGAAAAGAATTAGATCTGCCTGAAAAAGCTGGTAAATCAATAGAAAAAACGCCATCAATCGATACCCTGTAATCGCATTCACAAGATAATAAGCCGGTCGCCTCATAGGTTAGTTATTGGTAATGTAAAGATAAGATGAGATTGACATAGTCGGGGTTTCGATGTTGTAATTGTCATTCATTTACGCCGGAGGACTATTGAAACGAGAAATGGTGCCATCCCTTCGAAGCTCCGGCTTTATGCATAGCATAGCTCACTTCGAAAAAGCAGTTAATTAAGAACAGGCACTTTGCTTAGTTATCTTTCAACTCACCCGGTTGAATTGTTACCGGATCAGCTTTACGGAATAATTCAAAATAAAATCCCATCACGAAGAAATCACGACCGGTTTCATCGTTGATCCGATAATCGAACTGATGAAGATATCCCACCTGAAAAGTAGATTGTTTAGACA
>JBIIHN010000182.1:0-4502 GCA_044235745.1 Bacteroidia bacterium | reverse complement strand
TTTTAATGTGATGGCACGAAATTGCGACGATCATACCAAGAATTTTTCATTCCGGCTGAAGAAGGGTGGACGTTGGGAATTGGCTCCGGCGTATGATGTTTGCCATGCGTACAAACCCAATCATCATTGGGTAAGTCAGCATGCACTCAGCATCAACGGAAAACGCACTGTTATTACAAAACAAGATTTATTGATCATTGGTGAATCGATCCAATGTAAAAAGGCTGCGGCTATTATTGATCAAATAGAAGCAGTGGTGATGAATTGGAAGAAGTATGCCAATGATGTTGGAGTGCGCGGTAAGTTGCGAGATGAAATTTACAAGACAATAGCGGAAAGGATATAGTCTTTAGAACTTTAGCGTGGCCTGAGCCATGAAGTTGATTTCCGCCTGAGGGTAAAAGAAGTCTTCTTGGATTCTGGCATTATCATACAGATATCCGAAGGTGTATCCGTTGGAGGAGTACAAGGTGCTGAACAGATTGTTGATCAACAGGTCAAATCGTATTTTCCTGCACCAGTTTACTTTGGGTGTATATGACATTCTCAGATCTGTTACCGTATAAGCGGGAATGATGCGTTCATTGTTTTCTGTGTTGTCGAGGAACTGCTCTGAAACATGTCGGGCGATCAGACTGATTTCTGTGGTGCTGAAGGGCGTGTAGGAGATTTGAACGGCTGATGTTAAGGATGGTGAGAAAGCGATAGTGGTATTCCTGAATGTATCGGTGGCCTGACCGACGTAGTTAAAGTCTGCATCGTAGGCATCCGTATATTCTACAAATTCTTTGATGCGGTTATCACTGAGGGTAAGATTGCCTTTGAGGTTGAGTTTTTTCGCGATCATCCAGGCGGCTTCCAGCTCGGCTCCCATCCGGTAACTTCGATCGATATTAACTCGTGTATAGGAGCCAACATCGTTGATTTTTCCGTTCAGCACCAGTTGGTCATAGTAATCCATGTAGTAGAAGTTTATTCCTGCATTGACTTTGCGGTTAGCGAATTTTATGCCCGCTTCGTAGTCGATCATCCGCTCAGGATCCGGTCGTGATTGACGGGTAGTTTCTGTATAATCGTTTCGATTGGGCTCTCTTTGAGCAACAGCAATGGATGCATAAAACTCGGTGTTTTTCAAACGGTGACTGAAGCCGGCTTTGGGATTAAAGAATGATAAATCCGCGTCCTGTGGAGCAGGATTTCCTAATTCGTCCAGACCTGTAAAAACATAATTTACCTTGCGATATTGCAGGTCTGCGAACACCGATGTTGATTTTCCGACTTGTAGCCCGGCTTTCACAAAGGTGTTGAAATCGGTTTTTTCCGCATTGTTGTCGTAATAACGGTCACGTATTTCCGAAGATGATGCATATCTTGCCCATATCACTTCGCCAAAGTGATCTCCGTCATATTTATTCCATCCTCCTCCCCAGATGAAGTTTAATTTTGATGTTATCTCCCCGTTTATACTCCAGGTGGTGCCATAGAACCAATTGTCAAGCCAGCGCCGGCGGATCAGATCCGTTTCGTCAATTGTTGTGTCGTTCAAAATGACCGGGGTGATGCCATAAGCAAGCAGCGACTCGCTGCTTCTGTATTCTTCATAATATCCTCCTCCTTTTGTTGCGTGCAAGGCGATATTGGCGCTCCAGTTTTTTGGTAAGGCACGACTGTATAATAACTGGTAATGATCCTGCTGGTAATTGTCAACCTGGTTGTCGTAAGTGTAAAAATTGTAGTTGCGTCCGCTGCTAAGCAGATTGCGTGTTTCTTCTTCACTGAGACCGTTGCGTACACTGTAGTCGAGCATCTCCTGCTGGTTGCCATTTACCCGGCTTTCCGGCGTACCATACCAGCTTTGATAAGTGATTTCTTTTCCGGAGAACACGTTCAGCCGCACAAGATTGTTTTTATCATAATATCCCCCGCTGAGATAAAATGATTTCAGGTCTGATGTTGCACGATCGATGTATCCGTCAGAGGTGATGCGCGAGAGGCGTCCATCGAAGAAAAAGTGGTTGCTGATATTCCCGCTGCCGAAGCTGATGTTATTTCGAAGTGTGTTGAACGATCCGTAACCGGCGGTCGTTTGTACGTAGGCCGTATCATTTTTATCCTGTGTCAGGATATTAATGGTTCCTCCAAATGCTCCTGCTCCGTTTACACTGGTTCCTGCTCCCCGCTGCACCTGAATGTCCTGAGCGGAAGATGCAAAATCAGGCATATTTACCCAGTACACGAGTTGTGACTCTGCATCATTTACCGGAATGCCATTGATACTGACGTTTACACGGGAAGCGTCACTACCCCGGATACGTATGCCGGTATATCCTATACCGTTACCTGCATCGGAAGTGATCACCGTCGATGGCAGAAGCTGCAGAAGGTAGGGCAGGTCTTGTCCGGTGTTTAATTTTTCAATGTCCTCCTTCGTTAAAGTGCTTTGTGCCAACCCGGAATTTTCTCCGGCGCGAGTGGATCGAACCACTACTTCATTTGCGACAAAATTAAGGGGGCTTAACTGTATGCGAAGATTGTTTTGCGGCGCTATGACAGTTATTTGCGTATCCCGGTAGCCGATATATCGGAATTCCAATGTATAGGATTTCCCTTCACTGACTGTAACGCTGAAATTGCCTTCATTGTCACTAAGCGTTTGAAATGGTGAGTTGATGATGCGGACGAATGCACCGGGCATAGGTTCTCTTTGAGGATTCGTAATGGTGCCACTTAACAGGGATTGTGCATGCAGTGATGTGCAGCAAACCAATAATGTAAGAATAACGGTGAGACGTCTCATGATACGGAATTTATTTGGACACCGAGGGCAAAATGCCGTATCTAACCACTCCCTACGCCGGTATAATCCGGATCAGGTTGTATGGGTGTAATCTCAGCCCTTTTGCCCAGGGCACCCCAGTGTTTGGGTCAAATATATGCATGAACAGACATGCAAGCGTTAAAAGGTGCTGAAAAAGTTTTGGCAGTTCAAGAAATATATACCTTTAGTATGGCTCTCTTTTTATATATCTTACTTACGAATAATCTGTTGGGGCTTCTGTTGACATTTCTTGTATTGGCTGAGCTTTCGTTGAATGAAAAGTTCAATTCATACCCCTTCGATGGTCATTTGTTGGCTGCCGGTTCTTATGCCATCCGATTGTCAAATTCCGAAGGCAGTGTAAGTTATCGGTTTGTAAAGGGAATGTGATTGGAAGTTAATTCATTAACGATCTGATTAAACGTCGGGGTTGTTGATTACTCCGGCGTTTATTGGATTTAAGAGTTGTGAAAACGCCCTATTTCTGCTTATTTTTGCTTTGAACAATCACCCTATAACATATGAAAAATATTATCGCATGGATGACGATGCTTGTCATCAGCGGAACCGTAGTGGCAGGAACTCCGGCATACTGGAGGAATGCAGAAACTGCGGAAGTAAAATCACTGGGAGAGGCCTCTGTTCTCACCGTTAAAGAAAAGCTGGTTCACATAGATATCACTATGCTTGAGCAGTATCTTACTCAAGCACCGGATGAAAATGCAGGTAAGCCCTATTTGGAATTTGCGATGCCGATGGCTGATGGATCGGTGCAGCGATTTCTGGTATGTGCTGTTCCTGTGATGCATCCTGATCTTCAGAAAAAATATCCCGGAATTTATACCTGGGCCGGAAAAGGGATTGACGATCCGTATGCGGTTGTACGGTTGGATATTACGCAATGGGGTTTTCATGCGATGACCTTATCACCTTCCGGTTCCGTATTCATTGATCCATTCAATCAAAAAACAAGATCGGTTTATAAGGTATACAGTAAAGAAGATGCGCGTAAACGAGTGGAAACTGCTTTTTGCGGATTTGACCCTGAGGAGTCGCAGAATAAACTGAACGCTGATGCCATTCAACAGGACGTGAGGAATGCTGTGCAGGCAGGTTACCGCGGCATTCCAAAATCCAGCGGAGCCCAGTTGCGTACGTACCGTGCGGCAGTAGCGTGTACCGGTGAATATACCTCATATCATGGAGGAACCGTTCCGGGCGCTCTCTCCGCCATCGTTACAAGCATGAATCGTGTCGGTGGTGTATATGAACTGGAAGTGGCCATCCGGTTTACGCTTATTCCAAATAACGATACATTAATCTTCCTTAGTGCATCCTCTGATCCATTTACCAATAACAACGGAGGAGCGATGTTGTCAGAGAATCAGACTACGGTTACCAATCGTATTGGAATTAATAATTATGATATCGGTCACGTATTCAGTACAGGCGGTGGTGGTATTGCCGGCCTTGGTGTAATATGTATTGCCAGCCAGAAAGCACGTGGCGTAACAGGGTCTCCACAACCTGTAAATGATCCATTTGATATCGATTACGTTGCACATGAGATCGGTCACCAGTTTGGTGGAAATCATACCTTCAATGCAACCTCCGGCTCCTGCTCAGGGAATGGAAGTACTTCTACGTCATTTGAGCCTGGAAGCGGAACCACCATTATGGCCTA
>JBIIHN010000181.1:0-4516 GCA_044235745.1 Bacteroidia bacterium | reverse complement strand
TTCTATTGCTTGCGATATCGGGAGGGATGGCGGGCGCAGGATTACTCAACTGGCTGAAAAACGACCAACCGGCTTCAAACCTGGACGGATATACCAGTCGGCAACCGGCACGTCTTATCAGTTATTCAGGACCGGTTACTCCTACTGATTTCACATCTGCCGCTGAAGCAACTGTCCCCTCTGTAGTACACGTCACTACAAAATACACCCAACAGCAAGGCTACAATTCTCAGTTTTTTGATCCCTTCAACTTCTTCTGGGGAAATCCTGTTCCGCAACAGCCCCGTCAACAACAATCCACCGGTTCAGGTGTCATCATTTCGGAAGACGGATATATTGTGACCAACAACCATGTTATTGATAATGCTGACGAAGTGTCTGTCACGCTCGATGACAAAACCTCTTATACCGCCAAAGTAATAGGAATCGATCCAAGCACAGACCTTGCCCTGCTTAAAGTCGAAGCCAAGGGTTTACCCTTCTCCAGCTACGGCAATTCGGATGATGTACGTGTTGGAGAATGGGTACTTGCAGTTGGGAATCCCTTTAATCTTACATCAACGGTCACTGCGGGAATTGTAAGTGCAAAGGCGAGGAATATTCACATACTGCCCGATCAAAAATTCCCTATCGAATCATTTATTCAAACCGATGCGGCCGTAAATCCGGGCAATTCCGGTGGCGCCCTTGTGAATACAAAAGGAGAGTTGATAGGTATAAATGCAGCGATTGCCTCGAATACGGGATCTTATTCAGGATATTCATTCGCCATACCTGTGAATATTGTCAAGAAGGTGGTGGATGATCTCTTGGAATTTGGAACCGTTCAACGCGGATTTATCGGAGTTAGTATACGGGATCTGGATGCTGAATTCGCAAAAGAGAAGTCAATTAAAACATTGAGTGGTGTATATGTCAGCGGGCTTACTACGGATGGAGCAGCTGAAACAGCGGGTATAAAAGAAGGTGATATCATTACATCTATCAACGGTGTAGCCGTTAAGTCCTCGCCGGAATTACAGGAGCAGGTTGGTCGTTACAGGCCGGGAGATAAAATTGCTGTAACTGTTGTTCGGGACAATGAACAAAAAGTAATTCCTGTTATACTGAGAAACAAGGAGGGAACCACGAAAGTTATTAAAAATGAAGCCGTAAATTTATTAGGGGCATCACTTGAATCGGCGTCAGATTCAGAACTTTCTAAATTGGGTATTGATTCCGGAGTAAAAGTGAAAGAACTTCAAACAGGAAAGCTGAAGTCTGCGGGGCTGCGGGAAGGATTTATCATTACCTCTATCGATAACCGTCCCGTTCGATCCGCCGGTGAGGTGATGCAATATCTCGACAACAAAAAAGGCGGCGTATTGATTGAAGGAGTCTATCCGAACGGAATGCGGGCATATTATGGATTCGGCATGTAATTTGATAGGTCATTTATAAATTTTACCGGGCGCCCGTAAGCGCCCTTTTTTATTCTACAATTTCTTTTTTTATTGAAATAAAAGTCTATATTTGTTCAACACGAAAGCCAGAACAATTTTCAGTAAAGACTTATCACATCATGCGTCAACTGAAAATTAGTAAATCTATCACCAACCGGGAAAGCGCTTCGCTCGAGAAGTATCTTTCGGATATTGGAAAAGAAGCCATGATTAACTCCGACGAAGAAGTTCGTTTGGCGAGATTAATCAAAGAGGGAGATCAGACCGCTTTGGATAAACTGACGCGAGCCAATCTGCGTTTCGTAGTTTCCGTTTCCAAGCAATACCAAAATCAGGGTTTGAGTTTACCTGACCTGATTAATGAAGGTAATCTTGGATTAATAAAGGCGGCTAAACGTTTTGATGAAACACGTGGGTTTAAATTCATCTCCTATGCAGTATGGTGGATCCGGCAAAGTATTTTACAGGCTATTGCGGAACAGTCAAGGATTGTCCGGTTGCCATTAAATCAGGTAGGATCGTTAAGCAGAATCAGCAAAGCTTTCAGTAAGCTGGAACAGGAATTCGAACGCGAGCCCTCTGTTGAAGAAATTGCTGCTATCACCGACCTTCCGATTGATAAGATTGCGGATGCACTGCGAGTTTCAGGGAAACATATCTCTGTGGATGCACCATTTGTAAACGGAGAAGACAATACACTTTTAGACGTAATTGAAAACGTTGAATCTCCACGTGCGGATGTACAGATGATTCATGATTCTCTTCGCAAAGAAATAGAACGGTCATTGAACTCATTGACTGAACGCGAAAGAGAGGTGATAAAGTTGTTTTTTGGCATAGGGCTCGGACACGGACTTACACTCGAGGAAATCGGCGCTAAGTTTGACCTTACGCGAGAGCGTGTACGTCAAATAAAGGAAAAGGCTTTACGAAGGCTAAGACATAAAAACAAGAGTAAGATTCTTAAAAGTTATCTTGGTGAGTGAATTAAATTGCCCTTTAATGAGAAAAGGGCTGCTACACATGTAACAGCCCTTTTCTATATTGAACAGTATTTTAATAGTAAGTAAGGCGGATTACATCAGACAGGTATTTCGCAAATCGGATAACCTGGCGGCTATAACCATATTCATTATCATACCATACATAAAGGACAACACTTCGTTTATCTTTTGAAACGATTGTTGCAGGAGAATCCACGATTGAAGCACAAGGGTTACCAATCAAATCAGACGAAACCAACTCATTTGAACTTGAATATTGAATTTGCTCAACGAGATCGCCTCGCAATGCCCCATCTTTCAGGATCTCATTCACTTCGTCTTTAGTTACATCTTTCTTAAGTGTGAGGTTTAAGATCGCCAATGACACATCCGGAGTCGGAACCCGAACAGCGTTACCAGTGAGTTTACCTTCCAATACCGGCAGCACCTTCGCTACGGCTTTATCAGCACCGGTTTCCGTAATTACCATATTCATCGCGGCAGAACGACCTCGACGATATTTACTGTGATAATTGTCCAATAAATTCTGGTCGTTAGTATAGGAATGTATAGTTTCAATATGCCCACGCTCGATTCCCACAGCTTTTTCCATCACTGCAAGAACAGGAACTATTGCGTTGGTGGTACAAGAAGCTGCTGAGTAAATTTTCTCATCCGCCGCATGATTTTTTTCATTGACACCATACACTACATTGGGGATATCTCCCTTTCCTGGTGCTGTAAGCAATACCTTATCTACTCCTTTTGCCTTCAGGTGACGTGCTAAACCTTCACGATCACGGGCCACTCCGGTATTATCAACAAGCAGAGCATTATTTATTCCGTATGAGGTATAATCTACATCCTCCGGATTTTTGGCGTCAATAACATAGATCGTATGACCATTTACAATCAATGCGCCCTTCTCATTATCCTCGATAACTGTTCCCGGAAAAGGACCATGAACGGAATCATTTCTCAGAAGCTCCGCACGTTTACTAAGGTCATCAGCAGATCTCTTTCTTACGACAATAGCACGCAGTCGCAGCTGCTCCCCTTTTCCGGCCTGGCCAACTAATTCACGGGCGAGAATTCGTCCGATCCGACCAAAACCATAAAGGATCACATCGCGAGGTACCATTTTCCGGCGATCGGTTCCGATGAAACTGCCGATTTTATTTTCAAGAAACTTTTTTGCATCGTTACCAAAAGCAGCTTTTTCACTTAACCATTCAGCAGTTAACTTACCGATGTCAAGACGGGAAGGAGCAAGATCCAGATTATTCAACGTTCTCGCAATCTCCAATGTGTCCATTACTGTAATCGGTTTTTTTACAATGTCATTGGCATACTGATGAAGATTAAGGATCTGGCTTGCGCTGCGGTCAACCAATTGATTTCTGAAAATAATGAGTTCAACCGAACGGTTAAACCACAATCCACCAGTGATGTGAATCAGCTCGATGGCTGCTTTTTCTAGTTCAATCCAGTCACCAAGTTGACGCTCGTACGTATTTTGCCCGGCCGGATTTTGAGATGCTGTAGACATATATTGTTAAGTTAGAGGGCACAAAGATACTCCCAATGGAGTGCTTTGGAAAGAGAAAACAACAGTAAATCGGTCAAGATTGAGGCAATTTTTGAAGAAAGGCATCTTAAGAAAATATGATTTCCCGATCAAAAAAATTTGAATTCCATCAATTCAAGGATTCAAAAGAAAAAGAAAAACGACTGACTTTCAGCCATATAATAAAAAAGCGGAGGTGTCTCCTCCGCTTTAGGGTGAATGAGGGGTCTCGAACCCCCGACCTCCAGTGCCACAAACTGGCGCTCTAACCAACTGAGCTACATCCACCGTTTGACGGGTGCAAATTTAATACATCTGCCTTCTTAACCAAAAAAAACCAAAAATGCCGAAATCCTGTTTTAGCGTTGCAGATGCCTAATTTTGCAAATATGCTTGACAGAACGAAAGTTGAAGTAAAAGGAATGACCTGTGCATCTTGTGCACAAGGCATTAGCAGGCAATTATTAAAAGAAGGTTTGAAAGATGTTGAGATTGATTTTGAGGCAGGTATTGTGGAGGTGAAA
>JBIIHN010000180.1:0-4524 GCA_044235745.1 Bacteroidia bacterium | reverse complement strand
ATACGGATAGGATTTTTTTCATAGCATAATGGGCGATGCTAAGATAGGTGTTTTGCGAGTGAAATTCACTGCCCCTGACTTAGAACGAGTGAAATTTACAACTTTAATATGCTCTCCGTACGCTATACATTACCCCCGAGGACATCAAGAATAACGGCCGCGGGCGTTTTCTGGTCCGGGAAGTAACCAGGCTGTATTTCAACAATGAAGATGGGTAATGGATCCAGGTGTTGGCGGAGTTCGGGAACATCCATCCGCATGGAATCCTTTCGTGTAGTCAGTACACGGACTGCACCAGACCGGTGAAACCTGTTTCGAATAGCAACACCATCTCCGGCAGAAAAAGCATGATGGTCGGGGAAGGTAAAACTGACAACATCCGCTCCACAACTTTCCAGAAAGGTAACCAGGGGTTCCGGGTTGGCGATACCACAAACCAGCAGGATTTTTTCACCTTTCAGTCCTGTAAAATCCGATTTCTGTCCGGTAAGTCTGTCCGACAACTCACGATAACGGATATACGAAAACAGTACTTTCTGACTTTCGCGCCTTTTCAGTTTCGAAGCAATCTCCAAACGTTTTTCTAAAGTCAGATCCAACGGGCACTTGGTCATAACGATGAGGTCGGCTCTGTCTGCGCCGCTAACAGGCTCTCTCAGATAACCTGCAGGAAGTAAGCTGTCGGTATAATAAGGCCGGGAATAATCTGTCAATAAAATGGATATCCCGGGACGGACCCATCGATGCTGAAACGCATCGTCCAACAGCATTACCTGAATGTCCGGGTCTCTGCGAAGCATTTCGCGTATGCCCTCCACTCTTTTCTCACACACGGCCACCCTCACATCTTTCAGCGCATAACGATATTGCATTGGCTCATCACCAACCTGAGCGGCTGTTGACATCGCATCCACCGAAAAGAATCCGGTGGTTGAACGACCATAACCTCTGCTTAAAATGCCCACCCGAAAATGCTGTCCGAGCTCCTCTGCCAATTGTAAAACGAGCGGAGACTTACCGGTGCCACCGGCGGAAAGATTTCCCACCACCACAACGGGTATGGGGAAGGAAGTAGCTTTTAGCAAACCCCAATCGAAAAGTTTATTTCTCAGGACGACGATCAGGCCATAGATCCATGTAAGCGGCAACAGCAGATAACGCATGGCCCAAAAGTAATCGGAATTTCCTCAGGACTTAACTACCTTTGAGGTCTTCTACAAAATATGGCACAGCTCAGCGAAATTATCCGACACCTTGAAACCATTGCACCGCCCTCGTTGCAGGAAAGTTATGACAACTCCGGTTTAATTACCGGTTCCCCCGATCAGGAGATTACCGGCATTCTGGTTTGTCTGGATTCAACGGAACAAGTTATTGATGAAGCCATCAACACCGGTTGCAACCTGATTGTAGCGCATCATCCCATTGTTTTTTCCGGTTTGAAAAAAATCACCGGTCGAACGTATGTAGAACGGGTTATCATAAAGGCCATTCGAAACAATCTGGCGATCTACGCTATTCACACAAACCTTGACAATGTTTATCACGGGGTGAACAAACGGTTTGCAGAAAAACTAGGACTGGAAAATACACGGATTCTGTCGCCTTTATCGGGCAAGCTTCGAAAGCTGGTCACCTTTGTACCCCACGTCGATGCGGAAAAGGTAAGGGCTGCCATTTGTGAAGCCGGTGCCGGCGACATCAGTAATTACAGCGATTGCAGTTTCAACATAGAAGGGATTGGGACTTTCAAAGGCAATGATCTATCCAATCCGGTCGTAGGCAAAAAAGGAGAATTACGCCGGGAACCGGAAACCCGGATAGAAACCATTTATCCGGTATGGAAAGAACGTGAAATACTGGCTGCGTTGAGAACCGCCCATCCTTACGAAGAAATCGCATATAACATTTATCCACTTGAAAACAAGTTAGATACGGTTGGAGCAGGGCTCATCGGCACCCTTCCTCAACCGATGCCGTCATCGTTATTCCTCGACAGGTTAAAGGAAAATATGCAAGCCGTCGTCATCCGCCATACGGCGTTGGTAAAAAAAGAAATCAGCAAAGTTGTGCTCTGCGGTGGTTCCGGGAGTTTCCTGTTGAACCATGCCATTAATGCAGGGGCCGATATTTTCATTTCCGCTGACTTCAAATACCATCAGTTTTTTGATGCTGACGGGCGAATCATCATCGCCGACATCGGACACTTTGAGACTGAACAATTTACAATCGACCTGCTTGCAGAGCTTTTAAGCGTAAAATTCACTACATTTGCCGTCCGTTTAACGGGGACACAAACCAACCCCATTATTTACCGCTAACATGGCTGCAAAAAAATCATCCGCAAAAGAAGCTACAGTAGCAGAAGCTCCAAGGAAAGAAACACCGGTTGTTCGTCACATTGAAAAGGGTGACAATACCATTGAGGACAAACTGAGAGCGCTCTATCAGCTTCAGTTGATTGACAGTCAGATTGACCGCATCCGTATTACCCGGGGTGAATTACCTATGGAGGTGAGTGATCTGGAAGATGAAGTGACCGGGCTGGAGACACGTATCGGGAACTATAGCGAAGAAGTTAAAGCGCTGGAAGATCAGATCAAAACCCGCAAGCAAACCATCAAGGATGCACAGGCGGCGATAAAGAAATACCAGGGTCAGCAAGGCAGTGTAAAGAACAACCGCGAATACGATTCGCTGAACAAGGAAATCGAATATCAGCAATTGGAAATTCAGCTTTGCGAAAAGAGAATTAAGGAGCATACTGCCGATCTCGCTGCTAAAAAGCAAATTCTGGAAGCCTCTGAAAAAACGCTTGAGGAGCGTAAGCAGGATCTGGATACCAAGAAGAACGAGCTGGATTCGATCATCGCGGAAACTGAAAAGGAAGAAGCGGAATTATCCACTGAATCGAACAAGGCTTCTGATGTGATTGAAGAGCGCCTGTTGACTGCTTATAAACGCATTCGCGACAATGCCAGAAACGGACTTTCGGTTGTAGTCATCACCCGTGATGCATGCGGTGGTTGCTTTAACAAAATCCCGCCTCAGCGTCAGCTCGACATTCGTCAACGCAAGAAAATCATTGTTTGCGAACATTGCGGACGTATTCTTGTCGATCCAAACATACTTGAGAAAAACTGATTCTGTATTTCAGAAATAAACAAGAGAGAGCCATCAGTCATGATGGCTTTTTTTATTCACGATTCTGGAGATGACGCTCGCTCTTTTTACCCTCGAACAACTCATATCCCAGGAGCCGGCATTCCAGCGGACCATTGAAGAGCTTAATCCGGTTATTGGGACGTAAACCAACCGCACGTGCACCTTCCGGGCTTCCGGTGAAAATCCAGGCCTTAAATCCTGCATAATGATGTTTCAGATGCGTACCGATAGCACCGTATAACTCCTCAACGTCTTCTACTTTGAGCTTTTCACCATACGGCGGATTGATGATCACTACTCCTCTTTTAAAATCGTGATGCAACTCGCGAAAATCACCCAGATGCAGCTGAACCATATCTTCCACACCGGCAGCCTGAACATTTTCCTGAGCTTTTCTGAAAACAAATTTATTCAACTCATTGCCTACAATCCGAACTTCTGCATCAGTAATTCGCTCCATTTGCTTTTCGCGGATCAGGGTATACAAATCTGCATCAAAATCAGGCCAGCGCTCAAAAGCAAAATTATCACGGAAAGTACCCGGTGGAATTTTGGCAGCAATCAATGCCGCCTCAATAGGAATTGTACCTGATCCACACATAAAATCCACGAGTGGCATATGCGGCTCCCAACCGCTAAGCAATACTAGCCCGGCAGCAAGCACTTCGCTGAGCGGAGCCTTATCTACATCCTTCCGATAACCCCGCAGATGAAGTGAGGACCCACTGGAATTAATCGACACCTGACATTGCCCACGGAAAACAAACAGATTAACGTCCAGATCAGGATTTGTACGATGAACATCCGGACGCACACCTTTCGCCTCACGAAACTGATCTGCGATGGCATCTTTTGCTTTTAAAGCCGGGAAGAGATTATTATCGAACAGTGTTGAAGAGAGGGTACAACGAACGGCAAACGTTTGGTCGACATTCATATATGTTGACCAGTCGATTTTCTTAATCCCTTCATAAATATCATTTCCATCTCTTACAGGAAACGTATCCAATTTCACCATTACACGCAATGCAGTACGGAGCGAAAAATTCGCCTTATACATAAAGCCTTTATCTCCTGAACAGGCTACCGCACGATTCAGAATTTCAATATCGCGACCACCCAGGTTACGTATTTCCTTCGCCAGTACTTCTTCCAGTCCGGCATAAGTGGTAATAATCAGAGATAAATCAGAGGTCGCTTCCATTCACGCAAAGATAGCGATTGAAAAGCTTCTTTACTCTTTGACAAATTTACCCACTCGCGTATTGGCATCACTTTTCAGGATTAAAAGATAGGTGCCGGCTGACAGATGAGAAACGGATAGCTGTGGTGACGACAGCAGTCCTTGCTCAAGCATCT
>JBIIHN010000179.1:0-4536 GCA_044235745.1 Bacteroidia bacterium | reverse complement strand
CTGATCCTATTCTTTCCGCTGTTAAGCGTCGCCCAAACATCTACCGTGCGCGGCTTACTTCAGGATCAGGACACCAAGGCGCCACTGACCGGAGCGACGATACAATTGATCGGAGCTACCACGCTCTCCACCCAAACCACCGAGCTCGGCTCCTTTGAATTCAAGGATGTTCCGCAAGGCAACTATACCCTCGATATCACCAGTGAAGGGCACGAGCACCTGGTTAAGCAGGTCGCGATCAGTGGTAAAAGCACTGATCTTGGAGTTATTTCGGCCCCGCTGGCCGATAATCCACTGGTAGGACAACAGGACAATCTTCCCACCATATCGCTTAGCGATAACGACCTGCAGGACTCCCCGAATTCCACCGTTGCCGGTGTTTTATCAGCAGCAAGAGATCCTTATATGGCCGCCACTGCCTTCAACTTCAGCGCAGGACGTTTCCGCAACCGGGGATACGACAATGAAAACCTAACACTGATGAATGGTATTCCGGTAGAGGACTTATCGAGCAGCCGTACGCTGTTTGGCACCTGGGCAGGATTAAATGATGTGACCCGCAGCCGTGAAGCCACCTACGGATTAAACCCCTCTAATTATACCTATGGCAGCCTTGACGGGTCTTTTAACATCGACGCCCGGGCTTCCAAACAACGAAAACAATTCTCGATCAGTTATGCCAATTCCAACCGCACCTACGACCATCGTCTGATGGCCTCTTACGGAACCGGATTACTCAAAGGAGGATGGGCATTTTCCGCGTCGATTTCCAGAAGAGCGGGTGAAGAAGGGTATGTACCCGGTACATTCACCGATGGATGGTCGTGGTTTGCTTCCGTAGAGAAAAAAATCAGCACAGACCACTCCTTAAGCCTCACCCATTTTGGCGCCAACACCATGACCGGTCGCGCCAACCCGGCCATTCAGGAAGCCTATGATCTCACCGGAAGTAATTATTACAATCCCAACTGGGGATATCAGAACGGAGAGGTTCGCAATGCCCGGATCGCGCGTCAGCAAAATCCGCTTACGATCCTTAGTCATGAATGGAAGATCAGCAGTAAAGCAGAACTTGAAACGTCGATTGGTTACCAGTATGGTACCAATGCACTGAGTGGCTTTGACTGGTTCAACGCACCGGATCCACGCCCTGACTATTACCGGAACCTGCCCAGCTATCTGACCAATCCGGCAGCCGCAGCTGTGGTAGCTGACCTATGGAGAACAGATCAAAGTGTGAGTCAGGTGAACTGGGAGCGTATATACAATACAAATCAATCATCGTTCGACTCGGTACAGAATGCGAATGGCGTAGATGGTCTTACCGTTTACGGTAAACGCAGCCGATACATCATCGAAGAGCGCGTAACCGACAGCAAGCGATTCACCATCAACTCCACTTACAACCAGGTAGTAAACGACCATTTAGTCATCAGCGCCGGAATTATTTACCAGTTTCAGGAGAGCGATAACTACAAACGCGTAAAGGACCTGCTGGGCGGCGAGTTTTATGTGGATCTTAATCAATGGGCACAACTGGACTTCCCCGATTCTGTAGAAGCAATACAGAACAACCTGGATACTCCGAACCGGATTCTGACAGAAGGTGATCGCTTTGGATATAGTTATCTATCCACCGTCACAAAAACAACAGGCTGGGCACAGGCACAATTCAAATACGACCGTGTAGATTTCTTCATTGCCGGCCGTGTTGACGGAACCGAGTTCTTCCGTACCGGAAAATACCGCAACGGGATCTTCGCCGACAACTCATTGGGCGATTCAGAAAAACAGAATTTTAGTACCGGAGGAGTAAAGGGCGGTGTAACGTATAAGCTAAACGGAAGAAATTATTTCTTCGCCAATGCGGCACTCGAATCACGCGCCCCGCTATTCGAAAATGTATTTGTTTCACCCCGCACACGAAACGAGCTCATTCCCGATCTTGTAAACGAAAAGATCAGTTCCTTCGAAGTGGGTTACCTGCTGAGAGCACCAAAAGCGAAAATCAGAACCACCTTATTCTACACCCAGTTTAACGACGGATACAATACACTCAGTTTCTGGCACGAAGACTTCCGTACGCTGGTGAATTACACACTCAGTAATATAGATCGTCGTCACGTCGGACTCGAGTTCGGAACAGATGTAAATCTCGGCAAGGGGTTAAGCGCCAACCTGGCCGCCTCGGTAGGGCAATACTACTACACCGACCGGATGAGTGGGGTGATTACTCAGGATAATAACGCAGCCGTACTGGCAGAGAACGAAACGATCTATTCCAAAAACTTCTACTTTGCTAACGGACCTCAGTCAGCATTCAGCGCAGGACTATACTACCGCGCTAAGAAATTCTGGAGCGTAAGTCTTACCGGAAACGTCTTCGCCAACAACTATGTCGACTTCAACCCTGCACGACGCACAGTTGCCGGTGTTGATCTTCTGGAAGATGGACCAGTGCGTGAAAACATCATTGACCAGCAGAAAGCCGATGCGCAATTCACGCTGGATATGTTCGCCAATAAATCCTGGAGAGTCAGCGACCTCATCGATGGTTTCCGCCGGAATACTTTCCTCGTACTCAACCTGGGCATCTCTAACATTCTTAACAATCAGGACATGATGGTAACAGGGTTTGAACAATTACGATTTGATTACACAGATAAAAATCCAAACAAGTTCCCTCCGCGTTATTACTATGGATTTGGCCGCACCTACTTCGCGTCCATCATCGTCCGCTTCAATTAATTCACCTATAAAAAGAAAACATCATACCCATGATATCCTTCAAAAAATTCTACAGTCACCTGCTGAGCCTCCTCTTGCTCACCACTCTCAGCGTAAACTTCATGTCATGTCGTGAAGAAGATTTCGATGAACCACCCCTTAACGGAACGGATCCGAATCTTACGGTTAATATGACGATCGATTCTCTGAAGAAACTGTACACTGACAGCATCATCACCTTCAACAAGATCATCACGATCGACAGCAACTGGGTAATCGCCGGTGTAGTTACGGCTGATGATAAATCAGGAAACTTCTACAAAACGATTGTTATTGAAGATGGCACAGCGGGTATTTCCATCCGCCTCGACCAGACCGATTTCTACACACAGTATCCATTCGGACGCCGCGTGTATGTAAAGCTGAAAGGCCTGGTGATGGGTGATTACGGACAACTGATTCAGTTAGGCGGATACATCGACAATACCGGCACCAGTCCCGAAGCTGCTCCTATTCCTCTGGCACTTGTTGGTGATTACCTCATCGGAGGCCAATGGGGACTGAATCCCCAACCGACGAAGGTAACCATGCTTGACCTCAACAACACTGCAAAATGGCAAAACCGTTTTATCGAGCTGGATGATGTTGAATTCTCTCCCGCCGATACGGCACAGCCCTTCGCAGATGCTGTTTTATTACAGACAGTAAACCGCATTGTATCTGACTGTAACGGCACAGAGATCATCGTTCGTACCAGCGGTTACTGTGACTTCGCCAACACACTTACTCCCACCGGAAAAGGAACGCTCAAAGGCATCTTCACTATTTACAACGGCGACAAGCAGATGGCACTTCGCAATGCCGCGGATGTAAACATGAACGATGTTCGCTGTAATGGTGCGGGTGGTACACCTGTATTGATCAATATTGCGGATGTCCGGAATATCTTTGGCGGAAGCACCACCAATATCAATGGCAGTTATTACATCCAGGGTGTTGTCACAACGGATCGCACTACTTCCAACATCAACAGCAGAAATCTGTTCATCCAGGATAATACAGGCGCTATCTGCGTACGATTTGCCGCCAACCATTCCTTTAATCTGGGCGACTCTCTCTACATCAACATTTCCGGTCAAAGCCTGGGTGAATTCAGCAATCTCCTGCAGATCGGCACCAGCACACCGAACGTGCCCCTCGCGGCTGCAACCGTACTTGCTACCGGCAAATCAGTTACACCACAGGTTGTAACCGTGGCACAGATTCTTGCCAACATGTCGGCCAACGATTCATGGGAAGCGTCCTTGTTGAAGATTAACAACGCCACCATCACCAGCAGTACCGGTGGATCGACCTATGCAGGATCCGTTCAAATCAATGATGGCACCGGCGTAATGACGCTTTACACCGCTTCCGGCGCTACTTTCGCGAGCACCGCATTCCCCACCGGCACAGTAAGCATTACCGGCAATCTCACTGACTTTGGCGGTACGGTGACAGCACCGAATACAGCAGCACAAATTCAGTTGCGCAGTGCTGCAGATGTGCAATAAGTAATTAAGACACTGATAAAAAAAGCCCGCATGAAAAATGCGGGCTTTTTTATTAGACAGCCCTGTGGGGCTTGGCGCTTTAATGAGAAGTCCGGTTGGCCAATTTACAGTATCAGAAAATTTTCACATTGGCAAAATTTAAAAATCAGCCAAAACTACAACGTACCCCGCTTCTCCTGTTCTGCTTCTATCGATTCGAAGAGGGCTTTGAAATTACCCTTACCGAAGGACTTCGCGCCTTTACGCTGGATGATTT
>JBIIHN010000178.1:0-4571 GCA_044235745.1 Bacteroidia bacterium | reverse complement strand
CTGAACTCCCGCTTAATACCGGCGATGGGTAAGCCTTTGATGGTATAACCTGCAGCCGGCACCTTTTCCATTTCCATCTTTCCTTCCGCTCCAACGAAAAGAATTTCTGTACGGGGATCGGCTGCCGTCAACGCGTTGGCAATCGCGATCGCCGGAAAGATATGCCCTCCGGTTCCACCACCACTGATGATGATGCGTAAAGCTTTATGCGGCAGCGGTGGCATGGGTCGGTACAGTTTCTGACTTATCTATTTCACTGCTGACACTGAGAATAATTCCGATGGCAGCACTGGTGAACCAAATGGATGTCCCTCCCATACTCAACATGGGTAAAGGCTGACCTGTCACCGGAAAGAGATTCACCGCCACCGCCATGTTGATGAGCGCCTGGAAGACCAGACTGAATGCACAACCTATGGTGATCAATGCTGCGAAGGCCCGTTCCGTTCGTTTTACAATCTGTAATGCACGATAAAATAAAAGCAGATAAAGAAAGACGACAAAGGTGCCGCCAAATAATCCATATTCTTCGATGATGATCGCGAAAATAAAATCAGAGTATGGATGGGGAAGGAAATTCCGCTGACTGCTGTTACCGGGACCTTTTCCCAGCACACCACCGGTAGCAACGGCAATCTTCGCCTGCTCTACCTGATAGTTTCCTTCGGCATCACCGCTGGAGAAATTTTCAATCCTCGCTTTCCAGGTAGAAATACGACCATCATAACCAGCGGCGTAGGAAATCAAAAGAAATAAGGCAAACGCTGTAATCGCAATACCGATCATCGAAGCAATGTACTTCACGCTGATACGTCCGATGAACATCAGAATAACGCAGGTGGTAAACAATACTGCCGAAGTGGAAAAGTTGGCCGGTAGAATCAACCCACACACTAACCCTACCGGTACGATAATCGGCACGAATGCACTTTTGAAATCCTTGATGTTATCCTGTCGCTTTGAAAGCGCTCTGGCTACATAGAGTATTAATGCCACCTTCGCGAAATCAGAAGTCTGAAAGGACAAGCCGATGATCGGAAGTGTCAGCCATCGGCTGGCTTCATTGATATTACTCCCCATCAGCAGTGTCATCAGCAACAGGGGAATAGCGATGATGATACCCAGATTGGCGATGCGTGCATAAAAGGTGTACTTCACGAAATGGCCCATGTACATCAATGCGAATCCGAGGATCATGATGATACCATGTTTGAAGAGGTAATACTCCGTATTCCCCGACTGATATTTATACGCGAGCGTTCCGGTAGAACTATACACGGCCAGGATACTGACAATACTCAGCAGTATCACGATCAGCCAGATGGTGCGGTCGCCTTTGAAATAGGTTTCAAGCCAGTTCATGTTGTTGTTTTTTCAGCACTGCCGGTGAGGCAATACCATTTTCAATCAGAGGTTCCGCACTGCAGCCTTGAACTTACGTCCGCGGTCTTCATAGTTTTCGAAAAGATCGAAACTGGCGCAGGCAGGTGAAAGCAATACCGCATCACCCATCTTACCTAACCGGTAAGCAGCCTGTACAGCTTCTTCAGCCGATTGCGTCTCCACAATCACCGGCACCACTTCACTGAAGGCATCGATGATTTTTTTATTGTCGAGACCCATACAAACGATGGCTTTTACGTTTTTCTTAACGAGATCCATCAGTTCACTGTAATCATTGCCTTTGTCAACGCCACCTGCGATCCAGATCGTTGGTTTATCCATGCTTTCCAGCGCGTACCAGGTTGAATTTACATTCGTAGCCTTTGAGTCGTTGATGAACTCGATACCGTGAACGCTGCTGACTACTTCGAGGCGATGTTCGATATTTTCAAAATCAGAGAAGCTCTCGCGTACGACTTCTTTTCTGATATCGAAGATGCGTCCGGCGATGCCGGCGGCCATCGAATTGTAGATGTTGTGTTTTCCTTGCAGGGCAAGTTCGTTGATTGACATAGACAGGTGTGTGTTATGGGTTGAAATGTGTAGTTGATCTTCTTCGAGCCATGCACTCATCCCTTCTTTCTTTTTAATACTGAAAGGATATAATTGCATGGAGGGATTGAGTTTTGACAGGGCTTCCATCGTCAGCGCGTCATCAGCACAATAAATAAAGGCATCGGAAACCGTTTGATTCTGCAACAGGCGGAACTTCGAATGAATATAATTTTCCAGTTTATACTCATAGCGATCCAGATGGTCGGGCGTGATATTGGTGAGAATGCCTACATCTGCTTTAAAGTTGTGACAACCGTCCAGCTGAAAACTGGAAAGCTCCAGCACATAATAATCGCGTTGTGTTTCTGCCACCTGACGGGCAAAACTCTTCCCGACATTACCTCCGAGTCCGGCGTTCAGACCGGCTTTGGTAAACAGATGATGTGTAAGTAATGTCGTGGTGGTTTTTCCGTTTGTACCGGTGATGCAGATCATTTTTGCATTGGTATGACGACCGGCAAATTCAATTTCACTGATGACAGGAATACCCGCCCCGCGCAGTGCTTTCACCACCGGAGCTTTATCGGGAATGCCCGGACTCTTGATAACTTCTGTTGCATCCATCAGCTTTGATTCGGTATGACCACCTTCCTCGAAAAGGATTCCGTTTGTCTGCAACTCTGTTTTATACTTATCAGCAATTTTCCCTGCATCGGAAACAAATATCTCCATGCCCAGCTTCTTTGCCAGGATCGCTGAACCAACACCGCTTTCGCCGGCGCCCAGAATAATCATTTTTCCGTTCAGTGATAACATGAGGTTTCTTTTAACGAAGTTTCAGTGTAACGACACTCAACACTGCCAGCATAATACCGACAATCCAGAAGCGGGTAACAATTTTTGATTCGTGATATCCGAGTTTCTGATAATGATGATGAAGCGGTGACATCTTGAAGATGCGACGACCTTCTCCATATTTTTTCTTTGTGTATCTGAAATAACTCACCTGTGCCATCACGGAAAGATTCTCCACGAGGAAAATTCCGCAGATGATCGGTATGAGAAGTTCTTTGCGGACAGCAATCGCAAATACGGCGATGATACCACCCAGAGCCAGACTTCCGGTATCACCCATGAACACCTGCGCAGGATATGAGTTGTACCAGAGGAAACCGACACAGGCACCAACAAACGCACTCATGAACACCATCAACTCACCGGTGTTCGGGATGTACATAATGTTCAGGTAATCTGCGAAAACAGTGTTACCGGAGACATACGCAAACACTGCAAGCGTAGTGCCGATGATGGCACTGGTACCTGTAGCAAGACCATCTATGCCGTCGGTAATATTTGCGCCGTTGGAAACAGCGGTAATAATAAAGGTGACGATCAGAATAAATAATACCGGCAACATCCACGATTTATGTTCGCCGGCCCAGTCAAGCAGCGATGCATAATCAAACTCATTATTCTTTAAAAAAGGAATCGTTGTTTTGGTAGATTTTTCATTGGTGCCGCTGAACAGGACACCTTCCCGGTTACGCAGATCATCGATCAGATTGGTTTCTTGCTGAACAACGATGCGCTCTGTTTCGACTTTCTCGCGCACGACTACATTCGGACTGAAATAAAGTACAGAACCGATGATCAGCCCAAGGCCCACCTGTCCGATCAGTTTTGACTTTGCACGAAGACCTTCTTTATCTTTCTTGAATACTTTGATATAATCATCCAGAAAACCGATGAAGCCCAGCCAGAGTGTGCTCACGATCATAATGATGATGTACACGTTATCAAGCTTGGTAAAAAGAAGCACCGGAATCAGGATTGCTGCAATGATGATGAGTCCACCCATTGTAGGTGTTCCCTGCTTTTGCTTCTGACCATCCAGGCCGAGATCTCTGATGGTCTCCCCTACCTGTAAAGCGAGCAGTTTGGCGATGATACGTTTACCGAGGAAGAGTGTAATCACCAGCGAAGTGATGATGGCCATGGCTGCGCGAAAACTCAAATAGCGAAATACTCCGGCTCCGGGGAAGTCGTACACTTTATCGAGATACTCAAACAGGTAATAGAGCATGGTTTTCTTTTAGCAGGTTTCAAATGATTCAAGTAATACTTCGCGATCGTCGAACGGATATTTCACGCCCTTGATCTCCTGATATTTTTCGTGGCCTTTACCGGCTACGAGAATGATATCACCGGGTTTAGCCAACGCACAGGCCGTGCGTACTGCCTCACGGCGATCCGTTACCGAAAGCACTTTTCGCACCTGATGAACAGGAACACCTTCTTTCATCTCCGCAATGATGCGCTCCGGATCTTCGCTGCGTGGATTATCACTGGTGAGAATTACCCGATCAGAATGTTCTGCAGCGATGGCCGCCATCTGAGGACGTTTGCCGGGATCACGATCGCCTCCACAACCTACCACAGTGATGACCTGCTCATTGCCTGAGCGTAAATCCTGAATAGTCTTCAATACATTGAGCAACGCATCCGGTGTATGCGCATAATCGATGATACCGGTAATACCATTTGCACTGGATAACTGCTGAAACCTTCCTTCGGGAGCACCGAGGGTACTGAGTGCGGTCAGCACATGCAATTTATCTTCGCCCAACAACACA
>JBIIHN010000177.1:0-4594 GCA_044235745.1 Bacteroidia bacterium | reverse complement strand
TAACAACCTAGTACTGCAACGTGCAGAAGTACTCACGAGGATAAACAAAAGCAGAGATCATTTTGCTGTCATCACCTACGCAGAAGCCGTACATGAGCGGGTCATCACCCGGAAATCCCTAGAGCGGAATACGATGGAAATCCGTATCGGTGAAAAATACACCATGGATTTTCTCATGGAGTTCTTCGACAGTAATGCATTCGATCGGACTGAATTTGTATATGATCCCGGACAATATGCCATCCGCGGTGGCATCATTGATGTTTACTCTTTTGCGCATGAGCTTCCCTATCGTATCGAATTTTACGGAGATAAAGTAGAGTCGATCCGCACCTTTGATCCCTCGACCCAGCTCAGTGAACAAGTGATGGGATTTATTACCATCATTCCCAACATTCAGTCGGGACTTGTAAAAGAAGCGCATGAATCGTTTTTTGATTTCTTACCGGAAGAAACCGTGATTTATGCCCGCGACCTTGACTACGCGGTGCAGGCTATCACTACCTCGTTGCAGGGAGTACACGAGAAGTACGGAACTGAAATTTCTATCGAAGAAGAACAGACGGTACGCAGAGTAGATGAGTTGTTTGATACAGCCGATGAATTTCAACTTCGCATCAGCAAGAAAACCACCGTTGAATTCGGCACAAAGCCCTTCTTCACTGCGGAAGAACAGATCGGGTTTCACACACGACCACAACCGCACTTTAACAAAAACTTCAACCTGCTCCTGGAAAACCTCTATGCCAATCAATCGCAGGGTTATACAAATTTTCTCTTTTCAGAATCAGCGAAGCAAGCGGAACGGCTATACTCTATATTCGAAGACATACCGCGTCCCGATGCCTACAAAGGTACCGAGCTGCGGTTCCACTCCCTGCTGACGGCCCTCCACCAGGGATTTATCGACAGCGACCTCAAACTCGTCTGTTATACGGATCATCAGATCTTCGACCGCTACCATCGTTTCAGATTACGGAAGAACTATAGTAAAAGTGAAGCCATCACGCTAAAGGAATTGTACGCCTTAAAGCCGGGCGACTTCATCACACATATCGACCACGGTGTTGGCCGATTTGCAGGACTGGAAACACTCGATGTAAACGGCAAACCGCAGGAAGCAATACGCCTCGTTTACAAAGACAACGACATTCTGTACATCAGCATTCACTCGCTGCATCGCATCTCGCGCTATTCGGGTAAGGATGGAACGGCACCCACGCTCAACAAACTCGGCAGTACCGCCTGGAGCACGCTAAAGTCAAAGACCAAGAAAAAGGTCAAGGACATCGCCAAAGACCTGATCGCCCTTTATGCCAAACGCAGAGCACAGAAGGGTTTTGCATTCTCGAAAGACAGTTATCTCCAGACCGAACTCGAAGCTTCTTTTATGTATGAAGACACCCCTGATCAGTTGAAGTCGACACGGGATGTGAAGAAAGACATGGAAAAAGACTATCCGATGGATCGATTGATTTGCGGAGATGTGGGTTTCGGGAAAACGGAGATCGCTATTCGTGCAGCGTTTAAGGCGGTGTGTGATGGAAAACAAGTGGCGGTGCTGGTTCCAACCACGATACTCGCATTACAACATCATCGTACTTTTTCCGAACGGCTGAAAGAATTCCCCTGCACCATCGATTATATCAACCGCTTTAAGAGTTCCGCCCAGCAAACGGAGACATTAAAAAAACTGGAAGCAGGAAAAATCGATATCATCATCGGCACACATCGTATTCTCAGCAAAGACATCAAATTCAAGGATCTCGGACTGATGATCATTGACGAAGAACAAAAGTTTGGTGTTGCCGCGAAAGAAAAGCTTAAGTCGATGCGGGTGAATGTAGATACGCTTACACTAACGGCTACGCCTATACCCCGCACCTTGCAGTTTTCACTCATGGGCGCCCGCGACCTCAGTGTTATCAATACGCCACCACCCAACCGACATCCTGTCACCACCGAGTTGCATGTCTTCAATGACCAGCTCATCCGTGATGCCGTCAACTATGAAGTGTCGCGCGGAGGACAGGTGTTTTTCATCCACAACCGGGTACAGGACATCCACGACATCGCAGCGATGATACAGAAGCTATGTCCGGATGTAAAGATCAGCGTTGGTCACGGACAGATGGACGGAGATAAACTCGAAGAAGTGCTCATCAACTTCATCGAAGGAGAAAGCGATGTACTGGTCGCCACCACCATCATCGAATCCGGACTCGACATCAGCAACGCCAACACCATCATCATCAACAACGCGCATTACTTCGGGTTGAGCGATCTGCACCAGATGCGTGGTCGTGTAGGGCGTTCCAACAAAAAAGCCTTCTGCTATCTGCTGGCACCGCCGCTCACCGTCCTCACACCCGAAGCGCGCCAACGACTCAAGGCCATTGAAGAACACTCGGAGTTAGGCAGCGGATTCCATGTTGCCATGCGCGACTTAGACATACGCGGAGCCGGAAATCTATTGGGTGGCGAACAAAGCGGATTTATTTCCGAGATCGGCTTTGAGATGTACCACAAGATCCTCGACGAAGCCATACAAGAACTCAAGGAAACCGACTTCAAGGATCTGTTTCCTGATGACGAAGAAAAAGAATACGTACGCGACTGTCAGATTGACACCGACCTGGAGATGCGCATACCCGACAACTATGTTTCCAATATTGCCGAACGTCTCAGCCTCTACAAAGAACTCGACGATATCGGCACCGAAGAAAAACTCGTAGCCTTTGGAGAACAATTACGCGACCGGTTTGGTCCGGTCCCGCCACAGGTATATGAACTCATGCACACGATTCGTTTACGCTGGAAAGCACGCCATCTCGGTTTTGAAAAGATTGTCCTTAAAAACAGAACACTCAAGGCCTACTTCATCGCCAACCAGCAATCGCCCTATTTCTCGAGCGCACTATTTGCCGGCATTTTAAAATTCGTGCAGCAACATCCGGCGCTCTGCAAGATGAAGGAAGAAAAAGGAAAACTGAGTCTCACCATCAGCAGAGTAGACAGCATCCAGGAAGCGGATAAGTTGCTCGGAAGAATTTAAGATTTTTTCTCAACCTGAAACGTTAGTCTTGCCTTCGGGAAGTTGTTGGTAGGGTTATAAAAGTTATAAAAGTTAAGAGTTATAAAAGTTATCCGCCGTTCGGCGGAGGCGGAGAGTTGTAAGAGATTTCGCTGCTCGCGAAGTTTCGTCCCGCTCTGAACATTTTTTATTACGAAAACCCTATGAGCGGGAAATCCTTGAATGTCCAAAACTGAATTTCCCAACCCGTGGATAAATATCCGTCCGGGCCTTCCACGCTTGCAATCACTGAAAATGACTCATCCGGTCCGGTTCATTCCCCTCCCATTACACCCCGGATTCCGGATTTTCGCCCCGGCAGACCTTTCCTTTGCCAAAATTTGGTGGCAAAACATACGAAGTCGGGGGATCTTTGAGTTGTAATCAAAACACAAGCACTATGAAAACAATCTCAATTATCATCATCGCAATGGGCATTGCCTGCGTCATCTGGCAACAGTATGTGGAAATGAAAACGAAAAAGACGAGTTAATGATGTTACTTCCCTTCAAACCAAATTAGCGAAACACCCGGCGTGGTGGTGTTTCGTATTTTAAACCAACCAACCTTTTTATCCTGTCTTTTTATCAAACAGGCTTTTATCGGGCGAATGCGACTATATTTGCGCGCCCATGAAAAAAATCTTCGCAAAAACACCCGGTACCGATTGGTCAACTGTGGTGAAAGTCAAAAAAAGTCAACTTCCGAAGGCCGGTAACGGACTATACGCCTTAAAAGAATTCCGCCGCGGCGATATCGTTTGCGAGTACGAAGGTGAAATTGTTACCTGGGCGGAGTGTGAACGACGCTCTGATCAGGGCTTTGAGGGTTACGTGTTTTTCTTCTCCAAGAACCGCTGTGTTGATGCGTATTTTACCCCCTGGGCATTTGGCCGTTACGCCAACGATGCGCGCGGCATCGGAAGGGTAAAGGGACTACGCAACAATGCACAGTATGAAATTAAAACCCGTAACGGTGAAAAACGGGTATTTATCGTGGCGACCATGACCATCCGGCCCGGCGAGGAGATTTTTGTGCATTATGGTGATGACTACTGGAGATATCTGAATGCCACCCGCGACTTGTTTTTGAAGATGGAACGTGAAAAACGCGAGTTACGTAAAGAAAAGGCGACCACGGCGAAGAAGAAGTCATCAAAAAAACGTTAAAAGGTAATTGGCAGAGCCCAACGGGAAAAATTAACAGAATTATGTTAACATCCGTATCTCATCCTTAACGTTCAGTTTAAAAATATCCCTGATTTTTGTCATCATTAAAACTATCAGCGTATGATGACGAATATCTCCATTGCGATTGTTACTATCACCTTCGCCCTCGTTATTTACAGCCAGGTTTCAGATACCTTTTTGTCGAGGAAGAAGAACCCGTAATGAATTAGCTAATTAACTAATTAGCTAATTAGCCAATGCCCCATCCCGGAGTGAATTTGAAAATGGGTGAATTAGCTAATTTGCCAATGCCCCACCCCGTAGTGAATTTGAAAATGGTCTGAATATCACA
>JBIIHN010000176.1:0-4604 GCA_044235745.1 Bacteroidia bacterium | reverse complement strand
ATTAAAAACCTATCGAAAAGTATGGAATTAGCATGCAGGTAACGGACGAATGATTAAGTTTGCACTTCTTGTTTAATAAAAAATATGAGCGTATTAGTCAATAAAAACTCCCGGGTTATCGTACAGGGTTTTACCGGTAATGAAGGCACATTCCATGCCACTCAAATGATTGAGTATGGTACCAATGTAGTAGGAGGGGTTACTCCGGGTAAAGGCGGATCCAAGCATTTGGAGAAGCCCGTTTTCAATACAGTGGAACAAGCAGTGAAGGAGGCCGGAGCGAATGTATCGATCATTTTCGTTCCGCCGGCATTTGCTGCAGATGCCATGATGGAAGCTGCAGAAGCCGGAATTGAGCTCATCGTTGCCATCACAGAAGGAATTCCCACCCGCGATATGATCATGGTGAAAGAATATCTGAAAGGAAAAAAATGTCGTCTTATTGGTCCTAACTGCCCGGGTGTAATTACTCCCGGAGAGGCTAAGGTTGGTATTATGCCCGGATTCGTTTTCAAACGCGGACCTGTAGGAATTGTATCAAAATCAGGTACCCTGACCTATGAAGCTGCTGATCAGGTGGCAAGAGCCGGAATGGGTGTTACAACTGCGATTGGTATTGGCGGTGATCCTATTATTGGCACCACAACACGAGAGGCTGTAGAGTTATTCATGAATGATCCGGAAACAGAAGGTATCGTTATGATCGGTGAAATCGGAGGTGGTTTGGAAGCAGAAGCAGCCCGTTGGATTAAAGCCCAGGGAAATAAAAAGCCGGTTGTTGGATTCATTGCCGGACAAACTGCGCCTCCCGGACGTCGTATGGGACATGCGGGAGCAATTATTGGCGGAGCGGAAGATACCGCTGCAGCAAAAATGGACATAATGCGCGAATGTGGAATTCATGTAGTTGAAACACCGGCTTATATTGGAAGAACAATGGCTCAGGTATTAGGTAAAGTAACCGCCTAATTTACATTGATAATCAAATAAAAATGGCCCGGAAATCCGGGCCATTTTTATTGCTGTATGTTCAATTAAAAAGGCGATGTTGATCGCCTTTTTAATTGATGGGTTAAGAATTACCGTCCAAGTTGAAACTGCAGACCTAACTGAAGTCCACCGAAGACACGATTTGATTTTTGGTACTCAAACTTATCTTCTGAATTCGTATGAGAAAACGCAGCAACATTACTTAATTTATCATCCTGAAATAAATTTGCCGCTTCATCTTCAGTGTATTCAGTAGTAGCATCAGAGAACATATATCCAAAACGAAGGCCTGTAGTCAGGTTCACCATTTCACTTAGTTTGATATCAATCCCGAATCCAAGAACACCTGCCACTCCAAAACCGGTGAAATCATCTTTCACATCTTTATCTGTATAGCTCAGATCATTGTCCTTTTCATATTCGAATGTTTCTTTTGCTCCGGAAAGCAGACAAAACTGAGGACCTAGTTCAAAATAAGGCCCTTTAGGTGACGATACACGGAACATCACCGGTATGTCAATATAGCTAAGGTTGATTTCATTCGTATACGGAAAATTCTCATTCCCTACATATCCATCATATTTTTGTTTGTGAGAGGCGATATTCAATTCCGCACTCATACCATACGTTTCAGTAAACATAAAAACAGCCTGTGCACCGAAAGCAGTACTGAACGTGCTGGCATAATCCAGACTTGCATTTTGATCAGAAACGTTTTTATTGAACAGCCAGGTGGAGAAGAAGGAACCTTTTACACCAAGTCGCACTCCTTCCTGCGCCTGAGCGGTGGTTAATCCGGCTACAAGAGCAGCGGCAAGTATTAGCTTTTTCATAGGTTTGTGATTAATAGGTTGTATATATTTGGCAAAGTAATAATAAATCGGTCAATCAATCAAGTTAACCAATTATGAATAAACTACTATCCGGTAAAAATGCTCTGGTTACCGGTGCTTCCCGAGGAATAGGTCGTGGCATCGCACTGGAGTTGGCAAAACAAGGAGCAAATGTTGCTTTTACCTTCCTGAGTTCGCCCGATAAAGCTGCGGTTCTGGAAAAGGAGCTTCAGGAATTAGGAGTAAAGGCCAAGGGCTATCAGTCAGATGCCTCTGACTTTAAGTCTGCTGAAGATTTGATAGCCAATATTTTATCTGACTTTGGTTCATTGGAAGTCGTGGTAAACAACGCTGGAATAACGAAGGATAATCTCCTCATGCGTATGACAGAAGAGCAGTTTGATGAGGTCATACGGACCAATCTGAAGTCTGCGTTTAACGTTACTAAAGCTGCTCAGCGCCCGATGCTTAAACAACGTCAGGGAAGTATAATCAATATCAGTTCGGTTGTAGGCGTAAAAGGCAATGCCGGTCAGGCGAATTATGCTGCTTCCAAAGCCGGTATGATTGGCTTTACGAAATCAGTCGCGCTTGAATTAGGCTCGAGAAATATCCGATGTAATGCGATTGCTCCGGGTTTTATCGAGACCGAAATGACCGGTGCCCTTGCGCCGGAAACTGTTCAGCAATGGAGAGAACAAATTCCGTTAAAGAGAGGAGGAACACCGGAAGATGTTGCGCAAACGGTCGTTTTTCTGGCATCTGATTGGTCATCCTACATCACCGGTCAGGTGATAAATGTTGACGGAGGAATGCTTACCTGATCTAATCAGGCTGCAATAGAAAAAGGACATCCAGGTGTCCTTTTTTTATTGGATGGTCGATTGATCTGCATAAGTGGTCGAAAATCTGAATTGAATAACCCTACCATGCTTAATTTAACAGAAAATAATCTTCATGAATAAACTCATCCTGATACTCTTCCTCTGCACCGGGTTCATCTCGCTGAATGCGCAGCCTGCTGCTAAACTTCCGGACTCAAAAAACATTCTACCGTATACGATTCATCAAAAGAAACTTCCGAACGGACTGAATATTGTCACGGTGCCGTATGATAGCCCCGGGTTAGCCGCGTTTTATATTGTTGTAAGGGTAGGTTCACGCGAAGAAGTAGAAGATGGTAAAACCGGCTTCGCGCATTTCTTCGAACATATGATGTTCCGTGGAACGGAAAAATATCCCAAAGAAAAATATTCTGATGAATTGAAGGCTACAGGTGCAAGTGCAAATGCCAATACCTGGTTAGATCGTACAGTTTATCACATGACCGGAAACGCTGAAAAGCTGGAGAAAATGTTTGAACTGGAGTCTGACAGATTTATGAATCTGAGTTATTCCATTCAGGATTTTAAAACCGAAGCCGGTGCTGTCAAAGGAGAATATACGAAGAACTTTGCAAGTCCGTATATGCAACTGAATGAAAAAATGAATGATGTTGCATTTGTTTCACATACCTATAAACATACCACCATGGGATTCTTCAAGGATATTGTGGATATGCCCAATCAATATGAGTTCTCAAAAGTGTTCTTTAAAAGATTTTATCGTCCTGAATATACAACCATTCTGGTAGTAGGAGATGTTTCCCCTGAACAGGTGAATGCTCTTTCAGAAAAGTATTTTGGTAAATGGGAGAGAGGAAATTACACGGCGGATGTTCCAACGGAACCAGTGCAGAAAGAAACTAGGTATGCCCATGTTCAGAAAGCGAACTTTCCTCCTCAGTTGGGACTTAACTTTAAAGGTCCGGCATTTATTGATGGAAATAAAGAGGTGGTCGCACTTGACCTTCTTGTTTCAATGTTGTTCTCAGAAAAATCAGCACTTTACAAGAAGTTAGTCATCAATGAACAAAAAGCACGAAGCCTGAACGGTTCGTTTTTATATACGCGAGATCCTTACCTGATCCAATTCAGTGCCTCATTAACCGATGCGAAGGATTTACAATACATCAAAGATGAAATGATGGGAGCACTGGAAAAGGCCAAAACATCCTCTTTCAGTGAATCAGAAATCATGGAAGCAAAAAGTCGGCTGAAATATAGTTTCGCGATGGGTCTCGATAGTCCCACCAATATTGCAGAGAACTTATCCTTCTATATCTGGGTCACCGGAAATCCGGAATCTATTAATCAGACCTATGCCTTATACGATCAGGTGACAGGAACTGATATGATGGAGGCAGCAAAGAAGTATTTTAATACGACGTCGCTTACAATTACCACGATCTCCCCGGATGAAAATTCAACTGTACGTTAAAAGCTAAGGAAAAGAAAATGAAAAAAACAATACTTCTGCTAACACTCATCTTTGGCTTTATATCCACTGCCTACTCTCTGGAAGTGGTAGAGCTCAAGCTTTCTCAATCCAATATCATCGTTATTAAACTGATGTTCAGAAATGGCTCTTCAGCCGATCCAAAAGGGAAAGAAGGGCTTACCAGCATGACAGCATCAAATATTGCTGAAGGCGGTACTATCAGTATGAAAAGTACCGAGATAAGAGATAAAATATATCCATGGGCAGCATCCTATTCAGTCAGTACGGACAAGGAGGTGACTATATTTACTTTTTCGGTACACAAAGACCATCTCAACAAATTTTATCCTATTCTACGCGATCTGATCCTGCAGCCGGGCTTTTCCGAAGAAGACTTCAGACGTATAAAGTCGAATCAACAAAACTATATTGATGAAGTGATTCGCACATCCTCTGATGAGG
>JBIIHN010000435.1:0-4608 GCA_044235745.1 Bacteroidia bacterium | reverse complement strand
GCGATCTGTTCTTCTACACGCAGCGGAGAGTATTGGCCCTGCTTCAGGATTTCCACGTTACGTGAACCTTTGTCGAGTACCGCTTTGGTTGCTGCATCCAGATCAGAACCGAATTTCGCGAAGGCCTCGAGCTCGCGGTATTGCGCCTGGTCAAGCTTGAGTGTACCTGCTACTTTCTTCATCGCCTTGATCTGCGCGTTACCACCTACACGTGATACAGAGATACCTACGTTGATGGCAGGACGTACACCGGAGTTGAACAGGTTGGCTTCAAGGAAGATCTGTCCGTCAGTGATAGAGATTACGTTCGTGGGGATATAGGCAGATACGTCACCGGCCTGTGTCTCGATGATCGGAAGTGCTGTCAGTGAACCTCCGCCTTTTACCTTGCTCTTCAATGTCTCAGGAAGATCGTTCATGGTAGCGGCAATACTGTCAGACTTAATCACCTTCGCGGCACGCTCGAGGAGACGGCTGTGGAGATAGAATACGTCACCGGGGTATGCTTCACGACCCGGAGGACGACGAAGCAACAGAGATACCTCACGGTACGCAACTGCCTGCTTTGATAAATCATCATATACTACCAGCGCAGGGCGACCTGTATCGCGGAAAAATTCACCGATCGCTGCACCGGCCATCGGCGCATAGAACTGCATCGGAGCGGATTCAGAAGCAGAAGCCGCAACAACTACAGTATAAGGCATTGCACCACGTTCTTCAAGGGTTTTCACCACGTTGGCAACGGTAGAACCTTTTTGTCCAACTGCCACGTAGATACAGAAAACCGGCTCTCCACGATCGTAAAATTCGCGCTGGTTGATGATGGTATCCAGCGCTACGGCTGTTTTACCGGTCTGGCGATCGCCGATGATCAGCTCACGCTGTCCGCGTCCGATCGGAATCATCGCATCAATCGCTTTGATACCGGTTTGCAGCGGCTCGTTTACGGGCTGACGGTAGATAACGCCGGGAGCCTTGCGCTCGAGTGGCATCTCAAAAAGTTCGCCGGTCAGCGGACCCTTACCATCAATAGGATTACCGAGTGTATCCACTACACGACCCAGCATTCCCTCGCCTACTTTAATAGACGCGATTTTACCGGTACGCTTTACGGTATCACCTTCTTTGATGTCGTTTGACGAACCCAGTGTTACTGCACCGATGTTGTCTTCTTCAAGGTTCAAAACGATGCCTTTAAGGCCATTTTCAAACTCGATCAGCTCACCTGACTGAACTTTGGTGAGTCCGTAAATACGGGCAATACCGTCACCTACCTGGAGTACGGTACCTACTTCTTCGAGTTCGGTGGCTGACTTGAAGCCTGCCAGTTGTTGGCGGAGTATCGCTGAGACTTCGTCCGGTCTTACATCTACCATTTTGCGGGAGTATTAAGGATTTTGTTATACTGTTTATGATTCAGGCAAGGCCTGTACTGATTAATATTCTTTGATATAGAGGTTATCGTCGAATTCATTCTTGAGCTGTTTCAGCCGGCGACTGATGCTGGTATCGTATTGCTGATCACCAACACGCAGTACAAATCCTCCGATCAATGATGCATCTACTTCCTCCACGAGTTCTACTTTATCACCCTTCGCCGTCTTCACCATCGCGAGTACAGTTTGACGAATCGTATCGTCCATCTTCACCGCGGTGGTAACATGAGCCGTTACAACACCCTTCATCTCTTTGTAAATTCTTACGTACTCTGTGGCAATACCATCGAGTTGATTTTCGCGGCCCTTACGAATGATAATATTTATAAATGCGTTGCTCAACGCATCCATTTTACTGCCGAACAATGCCTTGATTACTGCTTCTTTTTTATCTCCCTGAACAATCGGGTTTCGCAGCAACAATACCAGTTCGCGGCTCGCTTCACAAGTAGCCTGGACCAATTCCATATCGGCGAACACCTTGTCGGCAAGGTTACGTTCCTGAGCAAGTCCTAAGAGTGACTTGGCGTATCTGCGGGCGACTTTTAATTCAGCCATTTTTAACAATTGATTTATGGTTACTCGTTTGACCGGTGGCTGAGCGGAGCCCGATAGCTATCGGGCGAAGCCAGCGGAGTCGAAGCCAGCGAATAACTTTTAGTTCATTTTCACATCTTTCAGGAGATCCTGAACGAGTGCTTTTTGTTTTTCGTCGCTGCTGAGCTGTTGACGAATCACTTTTTCAGCGATTTCGATAGAGAGGGTAGCTACCTGATTCTTTAATTCAGTGATCGCCGCCATCTTTTCGTTGTTGATGGTTTCACGCGCGATGTTGATCATGCGATCACCTTCCACCTGTGCTTTGGTGCGGGCTTCGTTCACGATCGCGTCCTTGGTATCGCGTGCTTCCTTCAGGATTTTATCACGCTCGTTGCGTGCTTCAGCGAGAATGCGCTCATTCTCCGCTTTCATGCTGGCAACTTCTTCCTTCGCCTTTTTAGCAGCGTTCAGGGCTTCTTCAATAGACGACTCACGCTCTTTCAGCATGGTAAGAATCGGTCCCCAGGCGAACTTGCGCATCAGGAAGACAACGATCAGGAAAGAAACGGTCATCCAGAATACGAGACCGAAATCGGGTTTTACGAGTTCCATAGTGTGTCGGAATTATCGTGGGGAATTTCCCTTTTATAGTGAGTGAATGAATTCAGAGTAAACCGGCACCCGACCAATCGTCGTTCTGCCGGTTTGATTTTTTGCGATCGCTTACTTGGTAAGGATAGCGAGCAGGCCGATAACCATCGCGAAGAAGGCAGCACCTTCAACGAGAGCAGCTGCAAGAATCATGTTACCGCGGATGTCGCCTGAAGCTTCAGGTTGACGAGCGATTGATTCAAGAGCAGAAGCACCGATTTTACCGATACCGATACCGGCAGCGATAGCAGCGAGACCTGCACCGATTGCAGCAAGACCGTAACCCATTCCAAGGTTTTCGGCCGCAGCCTGGAGAATGATGTTTGATAACATTGTATATAATTATTTAGAGGTAATAATGTCTTAGTGATGATCGTGTCCGTGATGTTCTTCTACCGCTGCACCGATGTACACCGCGCTGAGCATGGTGAATACATACGCCTGCAGGAAGGCAACCAACAGTTCGAGGGTGGTCATGAAGATGGTAAACACCAGTGAGAGTGGTGAAACTGCGAGACCTACACCCATGCCGTTTTGTCCGAAGATGAAGATGAGACAGAAGAAGGAGAGGGCGATGATGTGTCCTGCTGTGATGTTCGCGAATAATCGGATCATCAATACAAAGGGACGCAGAAACATACCGATGATTTCAATCGGTGTGAGCAGCAACAGAATGCCCTTCGGCACACCCGGCATGGCAAACACGTGTTCCCAATAATTTTTATTGCCGTTTACTGTAACGATGAGGAAAGTAAATACGGCCAGCGTCATGGCAATGCTGATGTTGCCCGTCAGATTGGCACCACCCGGAAATACAGGGATCAATCCAAGCAGATTAGAAATCCAGATGAAGAAGAAAACGGTGAGGAGATAAGGAAGGAACTTCTCGTACTTTGGACCAATACTGGGCTTGATCACTTCATCACGCATAAAGATGATGATGGGCTCAATCGCGTTCTGAAGCCCTGTTGGTGCCAGACCTTTACGCTTGTTGGTATAGGCCTTCGCAACAGAAGTAAACATCCACATCATCACAATGATCACGATGAACAACGTCATTACGTTTTTGGTGATAGAAATATCCGTTGTTGCTGCGGTAAGTTCTTCGTTGATGGTTGCACTATGAGCATCCAGCTCTCCTGTCTCATTAACTGCTACCACTTTACCTTCTTCCAGCATGTAACCACCATACGTTTTATGCCCATGGTCAAAACGGGCACTGCTGAAAATTGAAAGTCCGCGTTCACCATTATAAAGAATGACCGGCAACGGAATTTCGGTATGTCCCCATAAATGCCAGCCATGGGCATCAGCAATGTGCTCCATGATAATTTTCCCGGCATTCAATTTTTCCTCGCCGTGCCCCTCGGTTGCATGACCTGCTTCAGCATGAGCAGCTTCACCATGGGCATCGGCTGCAACAGCATGTTCTTCAGTAGCGGGAAGTTGTGTATGGGCAGAGTCCTGAGCCGGATTTACCGAATAAATGAAGGTAAACGCGAGGAAGGTCAGGACTGTGAATAGAAGTAAACGCTTGTTTTTCAACATGATAGGCGCACCTATGGGTTATTGAGAGCGCAAAGGTAGGGAAAAAGGGAATATCAGTAGCAATGGAGGTATATTTCGGAATTAAGCTTCGCAGGAAAACCGGGTGACGACCGATGGCAATCATGGAATAAAAGAACTAAAATTTCTGCGAAGGACCCACCATTTTAAGAATTATTAATCCTTATTCATTTTTACTATATAATTGTTTATTAATAATATACAAAGTTTTTTGAATTTATCTCAATATTATGTAATAATTATTATTTTTTATTTTGTGATTTATACTAATAAAGTAAACTAATTTGGAAATCGATCGTATATTTGTAGTATGAAATTCGTGCGGAAATATCTGAACACATTGATAAGCAGGGCAGAAGAGCCCCGCAAATTCATTCAGGTTCTGGCAGGTCCGCGACAGGTTGGAAAAACC
>JBIIHN010000175.1:0-4618 GCA_044235745.1 Bacteroidia bacterium | reverse complement strand
GGGATAGATGTTTCACATATGAGCGATAATGAGCTGGCTGAAATCCGGAATAAGCAAATCGGGTTTGTTTTTCAGACGTTCAATTTGCTGCCAAGGAGTACGGCACTCGATAATGTTGCGCTTCCGTTGATCTATGCCGGCTATTCAAAAGATGAGCGTGAGGCTCGTGCTATGAAAGCATTACAGGATGTAGGTCTCGGAGATCGTGTAACACATCGTCCCAACGAGTTGTCAGGTGGCCAGCGGCAGCGTGTGGCCATTGCCAGAGCGCTGGTGACCCGTCCGGCAATTATTTTGGCGGATGAGCCCACCGGAAATCTGGATTCTAAAACTTCTTATGAGATTATGGCGTTATTGGAAGAGATCCATCAACGCGGAAATACGGTGATCCTCGTTACACACGAAGAAGATATCGCTCGGCATGCTCATCGGATTGTCCGGCTGAAAGATGGTCTGGTGGAGAAAGATTATCTTAACAACGAGCGCATTAGTAAAGCAACAACTGCCAATTCATGAAAATTTATACCAAAACAGGTGATCAGGGACTGACTTCATTGATTGGAGGAACACGAGTGCCCAAGCATCATTTGAGGATTGAGGCGTATGGTACCGTGGATGAGCTGAATTCCTGGCTTGGTCTGATCAGGGATCAGCAGGTTGATGATCATTCCATTACCGTTTTACTCGAGATTCAGGATCGTTTGTTTACGATGGGTTCCCTGCTGGCGGCAGATCCTGAAAAAAGCAAGATGAAACTTCCGGAGTTAAGTAAGGCAGATGTCGAATTTCTCGAAGGAGAGATTGATAAGATGGATGCTCATCTGCCGGAGTTGAAATCTTTTATCCTTCCCGGCGGGAATGCTGTGGTGTCTTATATCCATATTGCCCGCTGCGTTTGTCGCAGATGTGAGCGTATTGCTACCCATCTTGCGGAAGAAAGTCCTGTGAATGAGAATATTGTGATTTACCTGAACCGTTTATCGGATTATCTCTTCACCCTTAGCCGCTATGCGGCCCTGCTGTTAAACTCCGCTGAGTCGCCCTGGCAGCCACGAATGTGAAAAATCATCATAAAAAATTTTGGAAAATTAGGATTTCATTTTATTATTTTTGCGCGCCCTCTTTGGAGGGGATAACCATTCAGTTTAAACATCGTTAAAGCGATCAAACCTTATTAATATGTACTGGACCCTTGAACTTGCACAACACCTGGAAGATGCCCCCTGGCCGGCAACGAAGGATGAGTTAATTGATTATGCGATTCGTTCAGGCGCTCCTATGGAAGTGATCGAGAACCTGCAGGAGCTCGAAGACGAAGGGGAACCATACGAGACGATTGAAGAAATCTGGCCTGATTATCCGACGAAGGATGACTTTTTCTTCAACGAAGACGAGTATTGACGATCATTAACTACCATAAAAAAAGCCCTTCGGATTCCGGAGGGCTTTTTTTTATGGTTATGATGTCCGCAACATCAGTTGCCTAATTCACTCATAAAGCGAATGCGCATCAGGCGGATATCCTCTTCCGAATAATCATCTTCTCCCAGCTCTTTCAGCGCGTCTTCTACAGAATCACTCTCTGCCGAACGGAAATATTCAAATACTTCATTCTGCCGGTCTTCATCAATCACTTCATTGATATAATACTGAATATCGATGCGTGTGCCGGAGGCGACGATTGTTTCAATTTCGGAGATGATATCACCCAGCTTGAGTCCTTTCGCATCGGCCATATCTTCCAGTGATATTTTACGGTCGATGTTTTGAATGATGTAAACCTTCAACCCGCTCTTGTTAACGACACTCTTCACCACGAGATCCATCGGACGCTCGATTTCATTGTCCTCTACGTATTTTTTGATGAGGTCAACGAATGGCTTGCCGTATTTGGTTGCTTTGCCTGCTCCAACCCCCGTAATATTTTTCAGTTCATCAATGCTGATCGGGTAGTTGGTGGCCATCTCTTCCAAAGAAGGATCCTGGAAGATGACAAAGGGAGGAAGATTTTTTTGCTTGGCCACATTCTTCCGCAGCGTCTTCAGCATATCAAACAGCTGCTCATCGGCTGCACCACCACCGCCTGCACCACCTGAAAATTCATCATCATCATCACTTTCGGTATCATCGAAGTTGGCGTCGAGGGCGATTTTGAACGGTGTGGGGTTTTTGATGTATTCGTGACCTGATTCACTGATCTTCAGCAACCCGTAATTGTCGATATCTTTCGTCAGGTAACCGGCAAGAACAGCCTGTCGGATTAAGGCAGTCCAGAAGCGTTCACCCTGATCAACACCATCTCCGAAAACATCCAGTTTATCGTGTTTGTAGTTTTTTACCTGCTGATCAACTTTGCCAATCAGCACGTTCACCACATGCTCAGCCTGGTGTTTTTCCTTCACCAGCTGAATAGTTTCAAGTAATAAGCTCAGTTCTTCCTCTGCATCGATCATCGGTTTCGGATGCAGGCAATTGTCGCAACTGTTGCAGTTGTCCTGATCATAACGCTCTCCGAAATAATTCAGCAGTACCCTTCTGCGGCAAACAGAAGTTTCTGCATAGCCAACCGTTTCCAGCAGCAGTTGTTTTCCGATTTCCTGCTCGGCTACCGGTTTGCCCTTCATGAATTTCTCGAGCTTCTCGATGTCTTTATAGCTGTAAAAACAAACACAACGACCTTCGCGTCCATCGCGTCCTGCGCGTCCTGTTTCCTGATAATATCCCTCCAGGCTTTTTGGGATATCATGGTGAATGACAAAGCGCACATCCGGCTTATCGATACCCATGCCAAAGGCGATGGTGGCCACGATGACATCTACTTCCTCCATCAGAAACTTATCCTGATGAGAGGCGCGGGTGGAGGCATCGAGTCCGGCGTGATAGGGCAAGGCGCGGATTCCATTCACCGTGAGCGTTTGCGCGACTTCTTCTACTTTCTTACGGCTCAGGCAATAGATGATCCCCGATTTACCGGGATGCTGCTTTACAAACTTGATCATCTCCTTGAGCACATTCATTTTCGGACGCACCTCATAGTACAGGTTCGGACGGTTGAAGGAAGCCTTAAACACTTTCGCGTCCATCATGCCGAGGTTCTTCTGAATATCAGCCTGTACTTTCTCTGTGGCCGTGGCGGTCAATGCGATGATCGGTAGTTCACCAATCTGATCGATGATAGGGCGCAAACGACGATACTCAGGGCGGAAATCATGTCCCCATTCAGAGATACAATGCGCTTCATCGATGGCGAAAAACGAAATGTTTACCTCCTGCAGAAACTTTACATTCTCTTCTTTTGTGAGGGACTCCGGAGCTACGTACAAGAGCTTTGTCTTGCCGGCTTTCATATCTTTCCGTACCCGGGCGATTTCGTTCTTCGTCAGTGAGGAGTTCAGGAAATGCGCTACGCCGTCGTCCGTATTGAAGCCGCGGATGGCATCCACCTGATTTTTCATCAGCGCAATAAGCGGCGAGATAATGATCGCCGTGCCTTTGCTCATCAGGGCCGGTAACTGGTAACACATTGATTTACCACCGCCCGTAGGCATGATTACGAAGGTGTTGTTCCGCTCCAGGACGTTGCGAATGATCGCTTCCTGTTCGCCTTTGAACGCTTCGTAACCAAAATATTTATGTAACGCCTCCAGCAGCGTATTTTCAGCAACTAACATGTAGGTTTTGGAAATTTAGGGACCGCAAATTTACGTTATTTTTGTGCCATTCCTGATCTGAAAATGAAATATAATCATAAAGGATTTCTTTCATTTGCACGGGTGGCATAATTGATAACTTACTTTGGGTGAAGATATTGTTTTGCGAACATTAAAACAAGAGCATTGGCCATTGGTTATTACTTTCGCTGCAGATTTTAACTGATCTTCATCATATGAAAATTAAAGCATGCTGAGTGATAAAAAAATCCAGTCTATTGCCCGAAAGACGCTCACGATTGAGGCTGAGGCGGTTCAAGGACTTTCCGTGGCCATCAACGAGGACTTTGTTGCTGTTTGTCATCTGATTCGCAATTCCCGCGGAAGGGTTATTGTCAGCGGAATCGGGAAATCAGCAATCATTGCAAGTAAAATTGTTGCCACCTTTAATTCCACCGGTACGCCTTCTGTCTTTTTACATGCGGCAGATGCTATTCACGGAGATTTGGGCATGGTTCAACGGGACGATGTTGTCTTGTTGATTTCGAATTCGGGTAATACTCCAGAAATCAAAGTGTTGGCACCGCTGGTGAAGAGTGGAGGTAATAAACTCGTGGCCATGACTGGTTATCGGGATTCATTTCTCGCTACTCAGGCTGACTTTCTTCTCGAAACGGCTGTTAAAACGGAAGCCTGCCCTTTAAATCTCGCTCCAACGAGTTCAACAACAGCTCAGTTGGCGATGGGTGATGCTCTGGCCGTTTGTTTGCTGGAGATGCGCGGATTTACTGCCGATGATTTTGCACGTTATCATCCGGGAGGTGCATTGGGTAAACGTTTATATCTGAAAGTGGAAGACCTCTACACGGCTAATCCTGTTCCTTCTGTGAAACAGGATGCTTCGGTGGTTGATGTCATCCTTGAGATTTCATCCAAACGCCTTGGTGCAACGGCTGTTGTTAAATCTG
>JBIIHN010000425.1:0-4623 GCA_044235745.1 Bacteroidia bacterium | reverse complement strand
GAACTCGATCTTTTTCATGATTTCCGCATATTCTTCGCGGATCTTGTCGCGTTCGAGTCCGGTTAAGCGCTGTAAACGCATCTCCAGAATAGCTTTCGACTGAATCTCACTCAGCTGGAAATTCGTCATCAGCCCGTCCCTGGCTTCGTCCGGCGTTTGTGATTTGCGGATCAAGGCAATCACCTCATCCAGATGATCCAGCGCAATGAGCAAACCTTCCAGAATATGCGCCCGCTTTTCAGCTTCCGCCAGTTCATAGCGTGTTTTGCGCAGTAATACTTCGTGACGGTGATCTACATAATGCAGAATCAGGTCCTTGAGGTTAAGCATCATCGGACGGCCGCCAACCAGGGCGATATTGTTGATGCTAAAGGAATTCTGAAGGTCTGTATGCTTGTAAAGATGATTCAGCACCACAGAAGCCATGGCATCCCGTTTAATTTCGTAAACGATGCGCATACCTTCACGGTCGGATTCATCCCGGATATCACTGATGCCTTCTATTTTCTTTTCGTTGATCAGGTCGGCCGTCTTCTTGATCATATCGGCCTTGTTCACCTGATAGGGAATTTCCGTAACGATAATGCGTTCGCGGCCGTTATCCAGCGTTTCAATAGTCGTTTTTGCGCGGATGACTACCCGTCCTCTTCCGGTTTCATAAGCATCCTTCACACCGGAATACCCGTAAATGATTCCGCCGGTGGGGAAATCCGGAGCTTTTACAAATTTGGAAAGTTCTTCAATGGTGATGTCACGGTTATCAATATAGGCGATCACTGCATTCAGTACTTCGGTGAGATTATGCGGGGCCATATTGGTCGCCATTCCCACCGCGATACCTGCAGCACCATTGATTAACAGGTTGGGAACCTTGGCCGGTAACACCGTCGGTTCTTCCAGCGTATCGTCAAAGTTCAACCGGAAATCAACCGTGTCCTTGTCGATATCGGCCAGCATCTCTTCCGCAATCTTACGGAGACGGGCTTCTGTATAACGCATCGCAGCCGGACTATCACCATCTACCGATCCGAAGTTACCCTGTCCGTCAACCAACATATACCGCAAGGACCAAGGCTGTGCCATCCTCACCATTGTATCGTACACAGAACTATCTCCGTGTGGATGGTATTTACCCAAAACCTCCCCTACTATCCTTGCTGATTTCTTGTAAGGCCGGTTAGACATCACACCCAATTCCTGCATCCCGAAAAGTACCCGGCGATGAACGGGCTTTAATCCATCCCTTACGTCCGGTAATGCTCTGGAAACGATCACCGACATCGAATAATCGATGTAGGCCGTTTTCATTTCGTCCTCAATGTTGATTCTGACGATTTTTTCGCCTTCTGCCATGTCTGTTTGTTTTCGTTCTGTTATGCTATTTTGTCAGGTCCCGGGAAAAACAATAACATACTGATAAACAACCATATTTCTGTGTTCATCAGTATGTTGATAAAGTCTTTCAGGGACGCACGAAGGTAGCGAAATGCTGGCATATTTTTGGTGCGGAAGGTGGCTAATTATCAACAATGCAATCCGAATGTAATAAGAGTAGAAAAATCATTGCAGACGGAACCGGTTCATCGTAAATTAGTCCGGTTATTGCCGGTGAATGATTCAATAATCCCATCGGACATCCGTCAACCAAATACCGGAGATTCACACCCTCCAAAACCTTTTGAAATCCCTTACGTTCAAACAAACAAAAACCAGTCGATTATATGGAAGCTAAATTCTCCCCCAGAGTAAAGGACGTCATCACGTTCAGCCGTGAGGAAGCCTTACGCCTGGGTCACGACTATATCGGAACCGAACATCTCCTGCTGGGCCTCATCCGTGAGGGCGAAGGCATGGCTATCAAGTTCCTCAAGTCGCTAAACATTAATCTGGTAGAATTGCGCAAGTCAGTAGAAAATGCAGTGAAAGGAAATGCAGGTACTGTGGCCAATCTCAACAATATTCCTCTGACCAAACAGGCCGAGAAAGCGCTGAAGATTACCTATCTCGAAGCTAAGATCTTCAAGAGCGAAATTATCGGTACCGAACATCTGTTGCTGGCTATTCTGAAAGATGAGGATAATATCGCTACCCAGATCCTCAATCAGTTTGGGGTGACCTACGATATTATGCGCGAGGAACTGGAACTTTTCAAATCCAACTTCAAATCAGAAGCACCTCAGTCGTCGTCTGATGATGATCCTTATTCCAAGGATGACGATGGTCCCTCTTTTGGTTCTTCCCAGAAGAAACCGGGCGATGCCAAATCGAAAACCCCTGTGCTGGATAACTTCGGTCGCGACCTTACCAAAGCCGCGGAAGAAGGTAAACTGGATCCCATCGTGGGCCGTGAAAAAGAAATCGAACGCGTATCTCAGATTCTGAGCCGTCGTAAAAAGAATAACCCTATCCTGATCGGTGAACCCGGTGTAGGTAAATCTGCTATTGCGGAAGGTCTGGCCTTGCGCATCGTTCAGCGAAAGGTGTCGCGGGTATTGTTCAATAAACGTATTGTTACCCTTGATCTGGCATCGCTGGTAGCGGGAACCAAATACCGCGGACAATTTGAAGAGCGGATGAAAGCCGTAATGAATGAGTTGGAAAAATCGCCCGATGTGATCTTGTTCATCGACGAAATTCACACCATCATCGGCGCCGGTGGTGCCAGCGGCTCACTCGACGCTTCCAATATGTTCAAACCGGCTCTGGCCCGCGGCGAAATTCAATGTATCGGGGCCACTACCCTGGATGAATACCGCCAGTATATCGAAAAGGATGGCGCGCTTGACCGCCGTTTCCAGAAAGTCATCGTGGATCCGACATCGGTAGATGAAACCGTGCAGATCCTGAATAATATCAAGGAGCGCTACGAAGAACATCACCATGTAGCCTATACAGATGCTGCTATCGAAGCCTGTGTTAAGCTCACCAACCGGTACATCACCGATCGTTTCCTTCCGGATAAGGCCATTGATGCGCTGGATGAAGCGGGTTCCCGTGTCCATATCTCCAATATCCACGTGCCGCAGAATATCGTTGACCTGGAGAACAAGGTGCAGGATATCAAAGTAGAAAAGAACCGGGTGGTGCGTAGCCAGAAATATGAAGAAGCAGCCCGCCTTCGTGATACCGAAAAGCAACTGATTGAACAGCTCGAAAGTGCTAAAAAGGCCTGGGAAGAAGAGACGAAAACCCATCGCTATAAGGTTGATCTGGAAGATGTTTCTCAGGTCGTAGCCATGATGAGCGGCATCCCTGTTACCAGGATCGCGCAGGCTGAAACTACCCGCCTGATCAAAATGCCCGACGAACTCAAAGGAAAAGTGATCGGTCAGGATGATGCGGTGAAAAAGGTGGTGAAGGCGATTCAACGAAATCGTGCCGGACTGAAAGATCCCAACAAACCCATCGGCACCTTTATCTTCCTCGGACCTACCGGGGTTGGTAAAACCGAATTGGCCAAGGTGTTAAGCCGTTACCTTTTTGATTCAGAAGATGCACTGATCCGCATCGACATGAGTGAATACATGGAGAAGTTTGCAGTGAGCCGTTTGATTGGCGCGCCTCCGGGCTATGTTGGCTATGAAGAAGGCGGACAGTTAACCGAAAAAGTTCGTCGCAAGCCCTACTCTATCGTATTGCTGGATGAGATCGAAAAAGCCCATCCTGATGTGTTTAACCTGTTGTTGCAGGTACTGGACGACGGACAGTTAACGGATAGCCTTGGTCGTAAGATCGATTTCAAGAATACCATTATCATCATGACGTCCAACATCGGCTCACGTCAGTTGAAGGAGTTCGGTCAGGGTGTTGGTTTTGCAACAGCGGCCAAGAGCAATCAGGCTGATGAGCATGCCCGCAGCGTGATTGAAAACTCTCTCAAGAAAGCGTTTGCTCCTGAATTCCTCAACCGTATTGATGATGTGATCGTCTTCAATAGCCTGGCGAAGGAAGATATCTTCCGTATCATCGACCTCGAACTCGAAAGCCTCTACAAGCGTGTGAATGAACTCGGCTACAAGGTTAAAATTACCGATAATGCCAAGGAGTTCCTCACCGATAAAGGTTACGATCAGAACTTTGGTGCCCGTCCGCTGAAGCGTGCAATTCAGAAGTACATCGAAGATCCAATGGCTGAAGAAATCATCAAAGGTGAACTCGTAGAAGGTGATACCATTGAGCTGGATTATGAAACAGGACAAGATGGCTTAAAGATCAATATCAGCAAGCCTCCCAAGCCCAAGAAGAAAAAAGAAGAATCTTGATAATTAAAGCCCCGGCAACGGGGCTTTTTTATTATCGGCTGAAAAGTAAACAGGATCTCATGAAGAGATCCCGTTTACCCAATCAAACCATAAAACACATATTTTTCATCAGCGAACCAGCTCAAGCCGCTGATGCAACACACTTTTTTCTGTTTCTATCGTGTAATAATACACGCCGGGGGTCATCCGCGATCCATCCAGCTCAAACTGATATGTCGCCCCTTTTTCTACCAGGTCATCATATAATTGTCCCATCAGCTTGCCTTGTCCGTTATACAATTTCACCCGCACGAAAGCATCTTCAGGGGCTGAGTAAAAAATCGTAGTGTTCTCCGTAAACGGATTCGGATAAGCGGACGTC
>JBIIHN010000174.1:0-4626 GCA_044235745.1 Bacteroidia bacterium | reverse complement strand
CGTTCTTCCGAGGAAGTTTATACCGATGAAATAAGTGGTCGTGCTGTCAAACCATTCCCATGGACCTGCCTGAATGAGTGGTGTGGTGAAGAAGGGGTATAATCCTTCAAAACCTTCGTTCACCGTATTGGCATAGGTGGTAAGAGGATCAGTAAATCCGGCGCTGTTGAAACAGTCGTTATTGCCGAGCGCATTAGCGATACGAACGGCCGCTCTGCTGCCTCCAACTTCAACAACGAACTGACCGGTTGTCGGAACAATAACGTTTCCGATATTATAAGGTGCAAACGGGTCTCCGTAAACGTGGAAAGCAACCATTGGTGCATCACCGGCTTCTATCCACGAAGTATCGCCGATAGCCCCACCCATATTAAATACAAACTGAACTTTTGAGTTGAACCCGGGGCTGTTGTTAGGGTTGTTGAATGCGGATATTCCGCCGTAACCTTCATAATCGCCAAGGATTGCCTGATTTACGTATGATTGACCGGCTACAAAACCATATTGCATGTTGTTGGAGTTGGCAAGAAACTTCGGTAGTGAAATCTCAGCCGGATCATCCAGCGTAGCATATGCAAGGGCGATGTAACCACCGGTGCCTAAACCACCGAGAATGATTTTTGAGGTGTCGATACCATAGGTATTTCCACCGTTGGTGGCATTGGCACGGAAGAAACGCACACAAGCTTTCGCATCAAGGATAGCACGATATACAGCTTGTAACAAGGTGCCGGTGCGGATATCCTGACCGGTTGGTCCCACGGCTTGCGGGTTCCAGCCCAAACGATACGACATCGCTGCGGCAACATATCCGCGCTTCGCAAAACGTGTACACATTTCCACTACGGCAGAGTCTCCACGTGCTCCTGTAGGTTGACCGTTAACAATAGGAGGGAGGAAACTTCCGGTGTGCATTACGATCACAAGTGGACGCGTTGTTAGTCCGTCGCCGGCAGGTTCGTATACATCCATTTTCAGGTCCTCTGCCACCGGTACGGTGCTTGTTCCGGAAAGAATAGGGAGGATGCTCATGTTGTTACCATAAGTAACTCCTGAAGTTTTATTCACAGAGGTGAATACTTCCGTAAGATAACGCTGGGCAGATGCCTGCGTGACTGGTGCAATACAGCAAATAGCAAGAATTGCTTTTTGTAGAATTTTGTTCATGCGGTTTTGGTAGTTGATTGGGGTAAAGATAAGCAGAAAACGATTTTATTCCGGGAAACAAATTTTGTGATCTGTTGACAAAATCATGCTGAAAATTGTTTCAATAGAAAATGTAGGTTGTCAAAACGACCAAAGAATCAGAACTTTGCACCCATGGGATATGTCCGGCTTCTCTTTTTTACTGCTATAGTTTTGATTAGCAGTCGCTTGTCGGCTCAATGCATAAATACGTACCCGTTTCTGGAAGATTTTGAAGCCTCCAACGGAAACTGGACGATCGGTGGGGTGAATTCCGACTGGACCTGGGGGGCTCCATCTAAAGCCAGGATTAACGCCGCCGGCTCGGGTACAAATTGCTGGATCACCGGTGGTCTTGCTTCTTCTGTGTATAACGGAGGACAACGTTCCTGGATTGAGTCACCCTGCTTTGATTTCTCAACCTTACAACGACCCTATGTGCGTTTTCTGATTTATTGGGATACAGAACGACAATATGATGGGGGCAATCTTCAATATTCAACAAACAATGGTGTCACCTGGCAAAATGTCGGTAACAGTGCTACCAATGTTCATTGCAGGATTTTGAATTGGTTCAATTCCCCCGGCATTAACAATATTGCGGGGTTGGCAACTCCACAGCAGGGATGGTCTGGTACCACCTTGAGCTCTTCCGGCAATTGTTTGGGCGGTAATGGAAGTGGCGGATGGAAAACAGCTCAGTATTGCCTCGAAAATCTGAAAGGTGAAACCGACGTGATTTTCAGATTTACTTTTGGTTCGGGTACATCCTGCAATAATTATGATGGCCTGGCTATCGATAGTTTCGCGATAGCAGATTTCGATGAGCCGTTAGTTGACTTTTCCTATGTATGCAACGGTGAAAGAAAGGTGGATTTTACGGCAGCGGCAGTGAGTTGTCCTTCCGGTATTATCTGGGACTTTGATGATCCCGCATCAACGATGAATTCCGCTACCTCATTGTCTGCCTCTCATGAGTTTTCCGGCCCCGGATTATATGAGGTCAAATTATCTGTTACAGAACCCTGTATCGGAACCTATGTCCGATCCCGCACAGTGATCATCCCTGATGTAGAATCCACTCTTTATCCTCCTTCATGTCCCGGTATCAGCGACGGGGCAATTCAGTTAGAAAGTACACCTTATCCGGGTCTTACGTTTTCCTGGAATCTTCCGGGTAATCCTGCTGCCGATTCGGTTGGTGGATTGGCAGCCGGTAATTATCAGGTCATCGTGAATGTTGATTCCGGTTGTGCTCAGGTGCTGGAAATTGATCTGGAAGATAACCCCGATGGCTTACCGAAAACGGATCTTGCAGATGTGGCGTTGATCTGCCCACCGGAAACATTGCTGGCTGTACCTGGTAATTTTGATAGCTATCTTTGGTCAGATGGAAGCACAGACCCTACCTTACTGATTGAAGCTCCGGGTACCTATACCGTTACTGTTACAAATGCAGCGGGCTGCACGGGAGAAGACTCGATGAGAGTAGAAGAAAACTGTTTCACGGATGTTTTTGTACCGACAGCCTTCAGTCCTAACCGCGATCAGAAGAATGAATTGTTTATGCCCGTGGCAGGGGAGGTCGAGAAACTGGAGTTTCGGGTATATAACAGATTCGGTCAGGAGATTTTTTACACGCCACAGCAGTTTGTGGGTTGGGATGGAACATATGGTGGTTCGGATGCACCGGAAGGGATTTATATGTGGATGGTAAAATTCACCGGTCCTGACCGTAAAAACAGAACTTTTCGGGGTGTTTTTTTGTTAATTCGTTAGATATTTGTTGCGGAAGGCATCAGCATCTGATAAGCGACCAATCCTCAATAGTAAAAAATTGAATATCAGCCAGATAACAACGAGTTGTGAGAAATATCATCAAATTGTCTGAAGTGCCTGTGAAATCCGCTGTTGTTCATGCCTATCTTCGTAATATGCCAAATCGTAGTTTAGCCTGGTTATTGGTGGTGTTGTTGCTGATCTCGGTATCAGCGAAAACGCTTTTATGGCTGGATTATGAAGTACGGACAGATTTTTATGCGAAGACACTTTGTGTTCAGAAAGAGGTTGAAGATAATTGCTGCAAAGGGTCCTGTTATCTGACCAAGGAGTTACAACAACAGGAACAACGCGAAAAGCAGAGTTTTCCATCACTTAAGCTGAATACAGAATTTGTATTTATCACCTGTGAAAGTTTCAGTTTCGATAACAGGGAAAGTGCTCACAAGGTGTCCTATTTCCATATTAGTGAAAATGCCCTGGCAGGTTCCTGCTCCGAGTTGTTGCGTCCTCCGATTATTTAATAGCTTATTATACCCTTTTTTTTATTTACGGTATCCTGTCGGGTTGCACCGTACACTCCTACATAAGCAGTTAATTAAAAGAACAACAACAAACAAAAAAAATGAAAAAGTTACTTACCATACTAACCATACTTAGTTTCACTTCTATCGCATTCGTATCCTGTAAAGATGATGACGATGATAACAATTCACATCCGACGCCTACATCCGGCGACGTGATTATCGACATTACAAATGTTGCAGGTACCCAGAACCTGGATGTTACCGGTGCTACCAATTACACCAACAGTTTCGGTGAAACATTCAATGTGACCCGGTTTAAATATTATATCTCCAACGTACAGTTGTTAAATAACGGAACGGTCGTTTATACAATGCCGGAAAGTTATTTTCTGGTGGATGAGTCCGTTCAATCAACAACCAAGCTGACTCTGCCGGATGTGCCACCCGGTGCATATACGAGTGTACGGTTTATGGTGGGTGTGGACTCAACACGTAACGTAAGCGGTTCGCAGACCGGAGCGCTTGACCCTGCCAATGGTATGTTCTGGACCTGGAATTCCGGCTACATCTTCTTAAAACTGGAAGGAACCAGTACCGTGAACGGCGGCACCAATTTCGTGTACCATGTTGGCGGATTTAAGGATGCATCAAATCAAAATGCTACCAGAGTTGTGGAATTGGATTTCAATGGATCCTCTATGACTGTTGACGGTAGTCATGAAGCAGAATTACACCTCATCGCAAATGTTCTAAATCTCTTTGATGCGGTACAGGATATTCCCATTGCATCCGTAAGCACTATTCACATGCCGGGTGCTAATGCCATGAAGATGGCAGATAATTACGCGGAGATGTTCACGTTTGATCATATTCACAACTAAGTCATTTGTCCGGGTGAGGAGGATTCCATTCCTGCTCACCCGGACTTCATCTGATGCAAATGAAAAAGTGGGTGTTGTTATCGACCATTCTGATGGCAGTTGTTGCCTGTAAGGATGATATAGATGATCCGGAGCAGAATTCTTCGAATCCGGTTAGTTTCTATGTGCCTGATGGTTTTCCGCCACCTGTCTATTCATTTCAGAACAATCCGCTGACACAGGCTGGTTTTAAGTTGGGCAGGCGTTTGTTCTAT
>JBIIHN010000173.1:0-4687 GCA_044235745.1 Bacteroidia bacterium | reverse complement strand
TATGCGGGAAAATAAAATCGGCGGAATTCCGATCATCAATTCAGCACGTAAGCTAAAAGGGATATTGACCAACCGCGATCTTCGGTTCGAAAAGGACATGAAGAAAAAGGTATCACAGGTGATGACCCGCGATAACCTCATTGTGAGCACAGGAGTTACCAGTTTACAAAAAGCGGAGCTCATTCTTCAGCAGCATAAAATTGAAAAACTACCGGTAGTGGATCGTTCCGGTAAACTCATCGGACTGATCACCTATAAGGACATTCTGAAATTCAAATCCCGCCCCAACTCGAACAAGGATGAATTGGGACGTTTACGGGTAGCCGCTGCCGTTGGTGTTACCGCCGATACCCTTGCCAGAGTGGAAGCGCTGGTACATGCCGGAGTGGATGCAATTGTTATTGATACCGCGCACGGTCATTCAAAAGGTGTAATTGAGACCCTTAAAAAAGTGAAAAAAGCTTTTCCCGGAATACAGGTGGTAGTTGGCAATATTGCCACGGGCGAAGCGGCCAAGGCGTTGGTAAAGGCCGGTGCGGATGCTGTAAAAGTGGGTATTGGTCCGGGTTCAATCTGCACTACCCGAGTTATTGCCGGTGTTGGTGTTCCACAACTTTGGGCGGTTTATAATGTGGCCGCCGCATTAAAGGGTACCAATGTTCCCATCATTGCCGATGGTGGCATCCGCTTTACCGGAGATGTAGCAAAAGCATTGGCAGCAGGAGCAAGTACGGTGATGGTAGGCTCTCTGCTCGCCGGAACAGAAGAGTCGCCCGGAGAAACGATGATTTATGAGGGGCGTAAATTCAAAGTTTACCGGGGTATGGGTTCAATAGAAGCCATGAAGGAAGGATCAAAAGACCGGTATTTTCAGGATGCAGAGGACGATATTAAAAAGTTAGTACCGGAAGGAATTGTCGGCAGGGTGCCCTTCAAAGGAACGGTTGCTGAGGAGATGTATCAATTAGTTGGAGGATTAAGGGCATCGATGGGATACTGCGGTGCTAAAAACATCAAGGAATTACAGAAAGCACAGTTCATCCGGATTACTTCATCCGGTATCCGCGAAAGTCATCCGCACGATGTGACGGTTATCCGTGAAGCGCCTAACTACTCCAGATAGGTCCCGCAAACAACTCTTTAACAATATCTTAACAAGTACGCCGGTTGGGTAGCTAAAAAGGCTTCCCGTCGGTGTGATTTCACCTCTTTTTCATTCATCCATGCCTGCTTTTCAGCCGGTGATCCTCTCGAATTATTACATTTGCGTCCCTGCCTTGAAATCGATCAGAATCAAGAACCGAGAGGCAGCACTCAGACTTGTTTGAAACGCATCATTGAACTATGAAAAAAACAATTGTTTATTTAGTCGCAATCGGGATGGCTTTTTCCGGTTTACAGGCTTCTGCCCAGAAGGCGCCTGCCACACCCAAGTCAGCACCGTCAAAGGCTACTCCCGCTAAAAAAGATGGTAATTTAACAAAGCCGGCAGCGGAGAAAAGTGTAGTCGTCACCGACCCTATTCTGCTCAATGTAGCCGGAGAAGCAGTGAGCCGTTCTGAATTTGAGCGTGTCTTTAAAAAAAATAATCGTGATTCAGTTTTTACAGAGACCTCGGTTCGCGAATACCTTGAATTGTACATCAACTACAAACTGAAGGTGAAAGAGGCGGAAAGTCTGAAAATGGACACCAGTGAAACTTTTCGCTCAGAGTTGACAGGATACAGGAAGCAACTGGCACAACCTTACCTTAATGACAAAGAAGTAAGCGAGAGTCTGATTCGTGAAGCCTATGAGCGCCTTGGAAAAGACGTTAAAGCGAGCCATATCCTGATTAAAGTATCACAGGACGCATTACCGAAAGATACACTGGCGGCCTATAACAAGATCATGAAAATCCGTGAGATGATCATGAAAGGAGCTGAATTTGGCAAAGTAGCCAGAGATTCTTCTGAAGACCCTTCCGCTAAAGAAAACAATGGTGATCTCGGATATTTTACCGGTATGCAGATGGTATATCCATTTGAATCGGCGGCTTTCAATACTAAACCGGGATCGATCACTCAACCGGTGCGCACGCGATTCGGTTATCACATTATCAAAGTACACGATATCCGCCAGGCACAAGGAGAAGTACATACCGCACATATCATGGTGCGTACTCCAAAAGACTCTCCTGACAGTGTCATGCAGGCAGCCGACAAGAAGATAAAAGAAGCACAGGCGGCGCTTAAATCAGGTTTACCATGGGATTCGGTGGTGAATAAGTACAGTGAAGATAAAGGCTCTCTGAAAAAAGGTGGTGAACTGCCCTGGTTTGGCACCGGACGCATGGTGGCGGAATTTGAAAAAGCCGCGTTTGCCCTGAAAAATGACGGAGATGTCAGCGATATCATTAAAACGCAGTACGGATACCATATTATCAAACGTCTTGAGCGCAGAGGTATTCCACCTTTTGACGAGAAAAAAGGAGAGCTCAAACAAATGATTACGCGCGACAGCCGGAATGAGGCGAGCAAACAAAGTATGATTGCCAAAATCAAGAAATCATATAAGTTCAAAGAGCTGCCGAAAGTAAAGGATGAAATTGTCGCGACACTTGACAGCAGTATTTCTGAAGGAGAATGGGATTTTAACAAGGCTGAAAAACTCACCAAACCGATGTTTACGCTGACCGATTCCAACAATGTGGTTACTACCTATACCCAGCAGGATTTTGCAAAATATCTTGGAACACATCAAACCAAACGTTCAGGAAATAATCCCCAATCAATCGGATATTCCATGTACGATGCCTGGGTTGGAGAAACTGTACTTGCATATTACGAAAGCCGACTCGATGAGATTTTTGTAGATTTCAAGAACCTGATGCGTGAATACAGAGATGGCATACTTCTTTTCGATCTTACCGATAAAATGGTTTGGAGTAAGGCGGTAAAAGACACCACCGGTATCGAAGAGTTCTATCAGAAAAACAAAAACAATTATCTCTGGGGAGAACGATGTGATGCCACCATCTACACCTGCAGCAATGCCAAGGTAGCTGCCGATCTGAAAAAGCAGATTGAAAAAGGAAAGAAACCCGCTAACGACATTATCACAGAGATCAATAAGAAAACACCGAATGCGGTCTCGGTTCGTGAAGGAAGATTCAATAAAGGAGAAAATGAAATTGTTGAAATGGCCGGATGGAAAAAAGGCCTTTCTGCTTCTCTGGTGAAGAACGAACAAAACTACCTGGTAGATATAAAGAACGTTTTACCTGTGATGCCGAAAACCATAGAGGAAGCAAAAGGTGTCATCACTGCAGATTACCAGACATACCTTGAGAAAGAATGGATATCCTCCCTTCGTTCAAAATATACGGTACAGGTGATGGAGCCGGTATTACAAACGATGTGGAAAAAATAACCTGCTAAACTCTTGAATAAAAAAGCATCCCGTCAATACCGTTTCTCCTCTCTGGCGAGCCTTCTGACCGGATGCTTTTTTTTGTTCTGCATAATAGCCTGTAAAAAAAAATCGGCGAATGATCCGAATTCAGAGCGTGTAATTGCACGGGTATACGACCGTTATCTCTATGCCGACCAGGTGAGCGCCATTGTACCACCGGGAGCATCCAAGGCCGACAGTCTGATGCTGATCCGGAACTATGTGCAGAACTGGGTGAGACAACAATCGGTACTGAAAAGAGCGGAAGACAATCTGGATGAAGAGCGAAAAGACGTTGAACGGCAACTCGAAGAATATCGCAACTCTCTGATCACCTACATTTATGAAAGTGAACTAATCCGGCAAAAACTGGACACTGCTGTTTCCGAGCAGGAAATAGAACAATACTATCAGGAGCATCAGAGTTCATTTCAGTTAAAAAACAATATTCTCCAGGTAAATTATTTCAGCATCCCAAAAACAGCACCCAAGCAGGATAAAGTCAGAGGATGGTTCAAAAGTTCCCAACCAAAGGACAAAAAAAATCTGGAAGAGTATTGTTATCAGTTTGCTACCAACTATTACTTCAACGACGAAGAATGGGTACTGTTTGATGATCTCATAAAAAAAGTACCGGTGAAAACCTATGACCAGGAACATTTCCTGCGAAACAACCGATACATTGAAATTCCCGATTCCGCCGTTACCTTCTTCGTAAACATAAAAGGATTTAAAATAAAAGAAAGCCTGTCGCCGTTGAGTTTTGAACGCGACAACATCCGGAACCTCATTCTCAACAAGCGAAAACTTGATTTGATCAAGGCGATGGAAAAAGACGCATATGATGATGCCATTCAGAAAAAAGAAATTGAAACCTGGCTTCCTAAATAAAGGATTGTTGGCGTTGATGCTGTTGATGATTCCAGGGATGCCTGTAATGGCACAGCCCGGAAATGAAAAGGTGATCGACCAGGTAGCAGCCGTTGTTGGATCCAATATCATCCTGTTATCTGACATTGAAAATCAGTATCAGCAGCTGATTCAGCAAACCACCCTCCGTGGCGATGAATTACGCTGTAAAATCCTCGATCAGTTCCTACTCAACAAACTTCTTCTTCATCAGGCAGGTGTAGATAGTGTGGATGCAACGGATGATCAGGTGGAGCAGAAAATCAATCAGAACCTGAGTTACTTTATCGGACAGATCGGATCTGTAGAAAAACTGGAAGCCTATTACGGAAAAACCGTTACGGAA
>JBIIHN010000172.1:0-4721 GCA_044235745.1 Bacteroidia bacterium | reverse complement strand
GTATCATTATCACCATGCCCCAGATTATGACACCGATGTTCAAAGCAACATCTGTTATTTATCCGGTAAATCTTCAATCCTATTCAAAAGAAACGCCCACCGAACAGATGGTACAGTTGCTGAACTCTGAGGATGTGCGGGAAAATCTCATCAAGGACTTCGACCTGTTCATGCATTATGATATTGATAGTACGGGCAGTTATCCGCGCTTTGAGATCATGAAGCGACTGGAGGAAAACATTTCGGTTGCTAAAACAGAATATGAATCCATTGAGATATCGATCGTAGACAAGGACCCTGAAACTGCCGCGCGTATGTGCGACTCCCTGTCATCCTATGTTGACCGTAAAGCCATCAGTTTAATCCGTGAGCGTGCTATGGAAGTACTGAATATAGTAGGCATGCAAATGGCAGAGAAAAAACACGAACTCGACTCACTCGAAGCGAGAATTCAATTTGTACGAACCAACTACGGCATCACTGATTTTGAAAATCAGATTGAAGGTTTTTCAAGAGAATACTATCGAACAATGGGCAGCGGAAGTGCCAATTCAAAAATGGCAACGCAGCAAAAGAATTTTGAAGAAAAAGGTGGTGAATATATTACGCTGAAAGAATTTTTATGGAGAGCCCGTGGCAGTTATCTGGATTACAAACTTAAGTACGAACAGACGCTTACCGACACCAAAAAAGAACTCGACTTCCACAATACCATTACCAGGGCCAGTGTTCCTGAACGGAAGGATTCACCAAAGCGAACGCTAATCATCTTAGTCTTCACCTTCACTGTGATGTTTTTTGCCGTATTATATATCATCTACCTCGAGCATTATAAAAAGGTAGTCGACAAAGAAGTGGCGGCTTAACAAGCATGAGTTTAACCGGACAGCATGGATTAACAAATCCCGGGGTAATCAGAAATTTCTACCTGATCACGGGCTGCTTTGCCATCATTCTGGCTATATCACTTATCAAAGGAATGGTGTTTATGGCCGGATTACCGGTGTTTTTTCTTCTTTGCCTCTTGATGATTTTCCGGCTGGATCTGATTGCGTTCTTTTCGGTGATCATTACGCCTTTTTCAATTAACCTGGCACATACCAGCATTGGGATTGGCGTAAGTCTGCCTTCTGAACCCCTGATGTTTGGATTGTTTTTACTTTTCTGGCTCAAGGTATTTGAACAGGGTGGACTCGACCGTAAACTTTTGCAACATCCTGTTACCATTGTCATTCTGATTCACATGGGATGGTATCTGCTGACTACGTTTACCAGTAGTATGCCGCTCGTTTCTATCAAATCGACACTCGCACGATTCTGTTATATTTCCGTGTACTACTTCATGTTCATTTATCTTTTCAGAAAGAAAGAAAATATACGCGCCTTCATCTGGGCCTATTTAATCCCGCTGGTACTGGTGATTTTCTACACCATAATTGTGCACGCAGCAGGAGGATTTACGGAAGAAGTTGCCCATACGGCGATGGTACCATTTTATAATGATCACACCGCATACGCCGCGGTAGTATCCTTTTTCATTCCTATCCTGTTCGCCTTTTCGTTTGACACCGGTTATTCGAAAAAATCAAGGATCATTTCCACCCTCCTGCTCCTGGTGTTGATCACTGCCATCGTATTGAGTTATACGCGTGCAGCGTGGATTGGACTGGTAGCTGCCTTTGTTTGTTATCTGGCGTTTATCCTCCGAATGAAATCGGTGCTGATCTATGGCGGTTTTCTCATCCTGATCGTGCTTGCATTTCTCTTCCGCACACAGATTACCATGCAACTGGAAGGCAACGATGAAGTATCCTCCGACGACTATGCCAGTCACGTTCAATCGATCGGTAACATTTCAAGTGATGATTCGAATATTGAGCGTCTTAACCGATGGGCCTGTGCTTTGCGCATTTTTGCCGATCATCCGCTGTTCGGGGTAGGACCCGGCACGTATATGTTCAAATACGGAGCTTATCAGAAATACAGCGAACGGTCGGGGATCAGTACGAATTTTGCAGAAGGTGGCGGATCGCATTCCGAATACCTGGGACCGCTTTCCGAACAGGGATTTATGGGACCATTGATTGTGATCGCTCTGATCATCGCTGTGTCTCAAACAACGGCCAATTATATGCGGCGCACCAAAAATCCTTCAAATAAATATCTTGCCCGGGCTGTTCTGCTCGGCCTCGTAACGTATTGGGTTCACGGTGTACTCAATTATTTTCTCGATACGGAAAAGGCGTCAGTTCCTTATTGGGGATTCATCGGCATTCTGGTAGCGCTGCAATTAAATGAAGAAGAAAAATCACCCCTGATCAGCTCCCAGCAGCCGGATACTCAGGAGGGTGACATCATCTAACGCTTCGGCTCCTTTTCTGAATGCATTAAACGCATCCAGCACTCTGAAATGCAGGTCTTGCATCCTATAGACGTCGCCGTTATCACGAATCAGTTCCATTAATATTTCAAGGCCGAAAATATCTCCGGCGCTATTTTCCTGCTCGACAATACCATCCGTATAACAAAACAGCAATGCACCCGGATGCACATAGGTCATGCCCTCATTCACAAACGGCAATTCTTCAAACATACCCAGACCGGTCGTGCCTTTATCCAATAAAACGAATTCACCATTACTGAAGATAAACGGTGGATTTTGTCCTGCATTGATATACTGCAACAGATGCGTTTTTGTATTCAACACTCCAAAGAATGCAGTAATGAACTTCTCCCCTTTTGCACTCTTATTAACGCTGTCATTTAACTCCACCACCAACTCTTTTAACGAACCAAAATGTCGTGACTTGGCGTTCAGATTTGCCTGAAAATTGGACATCAGCAAGGCGGCAGAAATTCCTTTTCCGGAAACATCAGCGAGGCAAATCAGCCATTCATCCGGCGCTATCTGAATGTAATCGTAGTAATCGCCTCCCACTTCCTGATGAGGCAGATAGGTAGCTGCCAGATCGATACTCCGGTCGGCGGGGAGATGAGCAGGAAACAGCATGCTCTGCATGCGCGCAGCCAGTTCCAGTTCACGTTGCAACTGCGCCTGGCGGATGGTATTTTTCGTGAGTCTTTTATTCTCGATAGCCACCACAATGATATTGGTGATGGTATGAATAAAGGGCAAAACCTCCTTCAGGCTGGAAATTTCTTCATGGCGCAAATCAGCGATAAAAGCATAAGCTAATGGCTTATCATCATGGAACACCGGAATGATGCTATCGAATCCATTCACCCAATCAGGCATATGCACATTGGTTTGCTGAAGCATATTCAATTCAGCAAGCCGGGCAGATGCATCCTCCGCAAGAAAATCCTCTTCAACGCCAAAAGACAGCATCCTTTGCCATTCCTGTTCGTGTACATACAGCACCAGCTTGCAGACTTTCAGCTGATCGCGCATAACGGTTTCGTATATACCAAAAAGCTGCTGCGAAGGGAGGTTATAATTGATGGCCTTGGTGATCTGCAGTAACCAATGCAACTGCAGTTTCTTCACATGCAGTTCCGCATCACTCCGCAGCTCATTTGAGACCGGTTTCTCCATTTTTTATTTCAGTTTTTCAAATACTTCCGGTAAGCGCGAAACGAGTGCCATTTCTTTCATTTTCTCACGTGCTTCCTTCGCCGGACTTCCAAAATAAACGATACCGCCTTTCAGCGATTTGGAAATTCCAGACTGCGCATACACGACCGCACCTTTGCCGATGGTCACATCTTTCTGACATCCCACCTGTCCCCAGAAGATAACATCATCTTCTATATTCACACACCCGGCAATTCCAACGTGAGCCGCAAACAGACAGTTTTTACCGATTTCCGTATCGTGTCCGACATGCACATGATTATCCAGTTTGGTACCTTTCCCGATGACTGTATCGGCAGAAACACCCCGGTCGATGGTACAACAGGCACCGATCTCTACGTAATCGTGAATCACCACCCGGCCACAGCTATGCATTTTCTCGTAGAACTCCGGACGTTTTTTATAGTAAAAAGCGTCCGCCCCCAGAACAGAATTCGCATGGATGATAACATTATCTCCAATCACGCAATGCTGATAAATTACCACACCCGGATGGATGACGCAGTTTTTACCGATCACCACTTCCGGACCAATGGAAACATTGGGCTGAATAATAGTCCCCTCCCCGATTCTGGCAGAAGGATCCACTGCTGACTGACTCGGGATGAAGGGCATAAACCGACGGGTCAGATACACGTAATCACGGAAAGGATCATCTGAAAAGATCAGTCCTTTACCCGCCGGAGCATCAACCTGTTTATTGATAATAACAAAAGTGGCTGCCGAGCCCAGCGCTTTTTCATAATACTTAGGGTGATCTACAAATGTAAGATCACCGTTTTCCACCCGATGAATCTCATTGATTCCGGTTACGACCATAGACGGATCACCGATCACTGAACCATTGATCATCGCAGCAATTTCACCCAGAGAGATGCCTTTCTGTAACTTCATAATTCACAAAATTAGATAAAAGCCCGCCCAATTGACGAACCGGCTAAAAAGGTTTCAACAAGACAAACTGAAAACCTCTGTTAACAATGCATACTGAATATTTCTATTAAAATCTGACGGGTTTGTATTTGATCAGGCTTCTCAAAGTCATTCATTTGCAATCATGTTATCGAAAAAAGTAAAATATGCCTTCCTGGCCTTGCAATATATCATCGATAAAAGCGAAAATGAG
>JBIIHN010000171.1:0-4722 GCA_044235745.1 Bacteroidia bacterium | reverse complement strand
AGAAATAAACAATTCGTACCTTTACTTGTTCAAAGTTCTGAAATATAAATCATCCATGCTCATCAATATCATTACCGTTGCTGCCACCTTCTTGTTTATGGAATTCGTAGCCTGGTTTACGCATAAGTACGTGATGCACGGTCTTGGCTGGTATTTCCATAAAGACCACCATCAGCCGGAACCCGGTTTCTTCGAAAAGAATGATGCCTTCTTTCTGATTTTTGCCATTCCGAGTATGATCCTGATGTTCCTCGGAATGAGCGGCGGATTCGATGTGCGTTTCTATATCGGTATGGGCATTGCCATCTATGGTTTTGCCTATTTTCTGGTGCACGATATCTTCATCCATCAACGTTTCAAACTCTTCACCCGAAGCAATAATATCTACCTGCGTGCTATCAGAAAAGCACATAAGGTACATCATAAACATCTCGGAAAAGAGGAAGGCGAATGCTTTGGAATGCTGATTGTGCCGCTGAAATATTTCCGGGAAGCGGCAAAGACCAGCTAACTCCTGTTTTTAGATACCAGATAAACACCAATCATCGTTACGATCATGGCATATATCGCCATGGGCGCTATTGGTTCCCCGAGGATGAAATGACCCAGGAGAACAGCGACAATGGGGTTGACATACGCGTAAACAGATACTTTTTGTGCAGGAAGATAACGCATAGCATATACGAAAAAGCTATAGCCGAGAATGGATCCGGCGATGACGAGATATAGCATCGACCACCATCCGTTCGCTTCAGTGGCGGGCAATTGTTCCCACTCGTGTTGCGTGGTACCGATGAGTGTGGTAATTATACCACTCAATAACATCTGCCAGGCGCCGGTAACAGCAGCGTTCAATTGCACAGGATACTTTTTCATGTGAATACTGCCGATCGCTCCGTTGATTAATCCCCAAACCAGCAGGATTAGACCGGTATAATTCACCGCATCACCGATTTCCGCTAAATGATCGTGGAAGATCATCCATTGTCCGATCATGCCGATGATAATTCCGGTCATCGTCTGCCATCCTGTTTTCTCTGTTGGATTCCAGATGCGTGTAATGACTACTATCCACAATGGGAATGCTGCGTTAACCAATGCGGCAAGTCCACTGCTGACACTGCGTTCTGCCAGTACCAGAAACAAGTTGCCTCCGGTAAAAATGAAGAGGCCGGCAACGAGAATTCGCAAAAACTCACGCTTTTTAGGAAGAAGTGCAATCCCCATTAATTTTGCTCCACCGAGTATCAGCAATCCGGAGATGATGAACCGTAGTCCGGAGTAAAGGAACGGCGGAAAAGATGCATCTACTCCGATTTTAATAGCGAGATATGTTGTTCCCCAAAGAAAACATAAGGCCACAAGGGCAAGATAGGGACGAGTACTTTTCATTTAACTGCCGATAGAAGCTTGATTTATCAGGCGCTTAGCCGGGGATCACTTTGTCGTTTAACGATCACACCGGAAGTATAGGCAGAGGCGGTAAATCCGATCACGAAGACCACGAGGGCTACCAGCACAAAATCTCCTGCACGCATGGATACCGGATATGCTTCCGTAAGAAAACCATCTCCTCCACCGATCTTGATGATGCCATACATCTGCTGTACACCGCATATCAATGCACCCAAAACAATGCCTGTTAATGCTCCGCCTACAGAAATCAACAACCCCTCCAGCAGGAAAATACGACGTGCAAGCTGAAGATCTGCACCCAATACATACAAGGTTTGTAAATCGGGGCGTTTATCAAGGATCAGCATGGTAAGCGTACCAAACAGGTTGAATACTGCAATGAGAAGAATAAATCCAAGGATAGCGTACACCGCGACTTTTTCGCTGAGGATAATCCGGTAGAGAAACGCATGCTGTTGCAATCGGTCTTTCACGGTAAATGCTGCACCAGTTTTTTCGGTAAGCCGGGCTATTACTTTATCGGAAGCAGCCGGATCTTTCAGTTTTATTTCCAGTGCAGAAAACCGTTCGTCCTCACCACAGAGCCGGCGCATGAACCGAAGTGGTACGATCACATATTTTCCGTCGAACTCCTGCTGCACACCAAAAATTCCGGAGGTGAGAATGCGCTCCTGGGCAAATGCGGCGTCCGGGTCAAGTATCGCCTGCGTAGGATCCATCCCCTTTCGTGGCATATAGATACTGACCATATGCAGCGGGTCGTTGGGACGTAATCCGAGGGAATAGGCGATTTGTGCTCCGGCCAGCATAAAATCCGCCTCGCCCTGTTGAAGACGAGGTTCTCCATCAAGCAGCTTATCTCCCAGCGAACTGGTGCGAAGGAAGCTTTCACTTACGCCTTTCACGGTGACTACGTACTGGCGATCCATATAACGAAGGAGCGCATTGTCTTCAAGGGTGAAAGTAATTTCCGCTATATCCGGATCATTCTTTAACTCACGTTGAAGGCTATCCGAAAGATGAAAAAATTTTCCTGTTGCGGGAGTAACTCTGATATCCGGGTCGAAGGAATTATAAAGCGAAAGAACCAGATCACCGAATCCGTTGAATACCGACAACACCACTACCAGCCCAAAGGTACCAACAGCGACTCCCGCTACACTCACCCAACTGATAATATTAATAAGGTGGTGCGATTTTTTCGCGAAGAGATAGCGGCGGGCAATTTTCCAGGCCAGCTTCATGCTATATTATTTCCAGGCTTTTACAATCAATCCGGTGCCGGTTGGATGCTTCATGCTTACATCCATCCAGTTAAGTGCCCAGGAGATGGGGTAAGCAATGAGATAGTAGAAAGGCAAAATGATAAAAAACAATTTGGTGGCGCCTAACATGAGGATCGGATACTTCATCGACAACCGCCAGGAGATTTTTCCGGGGGCACCGTATTGATAACGCGCTTCTACTTTGCTGAACCCGGCAGAGCGTAATTTATCTTCAATCTCCTTGATGTTATACCCATCGCGTACATGCTCTTCGATAAACGACGACTCTTCATCGCCATGTACATCGGAACCACCCTGATCGCTGGGAGTAGAGATGAGCAACATCCCACCCGGCTTGAGGGAGGCATTAATGTTCCTGAACACCTGAACATCTTCCAGAATATGCTCCATCACATCCACCGAAATAGCAAGATCATATTTACCCGGATCTGTGAAAACCGTCAGGTCTCCAACGATAAATTTCACCCGATCACCGGCACCAATGCTTGAAAAAAACCCATTGCAATCCGCTACCTGCTCTTCTTTAACATCCACAGCAAGAATCTGCGATTGCGGCAAGCGCTGACTTAACCAGAATGAATGCTGACCATAGCCGGCTCCGGCATCCAGAATCTGTGCATTCTTCGGACCCTGCTTAATCCACATTTTCAACTCTTTATGTACATGCCAGGCACGCAGGAGAAGAAGATCGAGCAGACGGTAAAACATCTTCCGCAGAAAGGGCGACTTATTAAAAACGTTACCCAGACTACGTTTTATCGGATCATATTGCATAGCCGACGAAGGTAGTAAAAAGGGTATAAACGATGGCGGCCGGCACCCCCCGAAATGTCTATCTTTGGGCCATGGATTCCGTACGTCAACAGAAATACGCCAAGCTCATTCAGAAAGAACTGGGCGACCTCTTCCAGAAAGAAGGCCGCAATTGGTACGGACCGCATTTTGTGACCATTACCGGTGCTAAAGTTACGCCCGACCTTGGACTCGCCCGCGTTTACCTTAGTGTATTCAAAGCCCCTAAGCCCAACGAAATTCTCAAAGCCCTTGGTAAACATCACGCAGAAATCCGGTTAGCACTCGGAAAACGCATCGGTAAGCAGGCCCGCATTGTCCCCGACCTTGAGTTTTTTATTGACGATAGCCTGGATTATGTGGAGAAGATGGAAGGAATTTTTAAAAACCTCCACATTCCGCCAACGGAGGAACAAAGCTGATTTTGCCGGTAACGTATAACCGAACCAGATTATCGTAATCTGATAAAAAGCAATCGGGGGTGATTCAGATTGAAACACCCCCGATTTTACTATTGTTTAGTCGATTAATACCGGATCAGTTTTGTTGTCTGATTTCCATCTTCACTGATCAGGCGAAGCATATATACGCCCGGTGCAGATGCAGAAAGGTCAATCGATGTTCTGAAAGATCCGGAGGCATTGACACGCTCTGAAATCAGCACACGTCCAAGGGCATCCGTTACTTCATATCGCATCTGGTTTCCTTTGATGTTTGATAATTCGAGGTTATAAACACCCTTCGAAGGATTCGGATATACGCTAACGTTAGCGATGGTTGCAGCATCACCCAGTCCTGTAGCAAGATCGATATTTACATTGTCGATATACAGAATATTACCAAAGTCATTGATATTGGTGAAACGAACGAATATGTTCGAGCCCAGATATGATGACAGATCAACGGTATCCTTTCTCCAGTCAGCAGCGCCGGCAGGAGTGTACGATCCGGTAGGAGGAACGGTTGCCAGAACTGAACCTACCTTCAGATAGATTCCATTGGTCCAGGTTGCACCGCAATCTGTAGAGATATCGATGCGCAATGCATCTTCGTACGTGGTGTCGGTAAATTGAGCATACGCTACATCAAAGGTCAGCAATGCTGATGCGCCGCCCGCAAGATCTGTTTCGAGGGTAATCAGATGATCTTCCGCACCGGGTGCATTTAAGTTGTAGTTATCGAATGATGCCGCATCCGTAGTAGTACCATCTGCACCTGTAATTGCAAT
>JBIIHN010000170.1:0-4728 GCA_044235745.1 Bacteroidia bacterium | reverse complement strand
ATTTTCGCGATACAGGGTTATGTACATACTTTGATTGATGGTGGTATTGAGGACCAGGATATTAATATGCTTTATCTGAATAAGGCCGGTCGTAGTCTGGACCGGCTGATCAGTATTGTTGATGACCTGGAGTCTATTTCGAAGCTGGAAGCCGGTGAGTTGATCGTTGAGTGCAGAACGTTTGATCTGAATGATTTGTTAAAGGACGTGGAAGACTCCCTCGAGCTCTTGGCAAAGGAGAAGAATATAAAACTTCAGACCGATCACCCTGTCGATAAACCGGTTTATGTTTATGCGGATAAAGATCTTATTCGCCAGGTGTTGGTTAATCTTATGGTCAACAGCATTAAGTATGGTAAGAAGGATGGTACAACCATTGTCAAGTTTGCGGATGGTGCCGATAAATGGATTGTGGACGTCGTGGATAGTGGTATCGGTATCGAAAAATATCACCTCCCCAGATTGTTTGAGCGATTTTACAGAGTCGATAAGAGCCGTTCGCGCGAGCAGGGTGGAACAGGACTTGGACTGGCCATTGTTAAGCATATTCTGGAGGCTCATGGGGAGTCCATCAGCGTGTCAAGTGAGATTGGTCAGGGTACAACCTTCACGTTTTCTTTGAAGAAAAGCAAGTAATCTCAATTTCAGGTAATACGCCTAACCGGTTATCTTTGCGGAAAACATTTGAAAGTGAAAAAGTCCGCTCAGAAAAATCTTGATTCAAAAAGCAAAAAAATCACATCTTTTGATCCCAATGGTCCGGCACTATCGTCTGCCAACCTCTTTGGGTTGCCCTTTTCAGAGAACGAATCCGACATTGTTATTGTACCTGTTCCCTGGGAAGCAACCGTTAGCTATGGTGGTGGTACAGCAAAAGGACCCGATGTTATTTTTGAAGCTTCCATGCAGGTCGATTTGTTTCATCCGGAATTTCCGGACCTCTGGAAAAGAGGCCTTTTTATGCATAAAGTTTCCGATACCCTTGCTAAGAAATCGAAGGACGCAAGGAAGAGCGCGGAAAAAATCATTGATGCCCTTTCAGAAGGGAAGTCTGTTTCTAAAGACTCCGATTTGAAGCAGCGTTTGGCTAAGGTGAATGCAAGTTCATTGGAGATGATTAATGAAGTTCATACAACTTGTAAAGAGTTACTGCAGCACGGGAAACTCGTCGGCCTTGTTGGGGGAGATCATAGTACTCCTTTGGGTTTTATACGCGCCCTTGCGGAGAAATACAAGTCGTTTGGGATTTTACAGATTGATGCGCACATGGATCTTCGAAAAGCCTATGAAGGGTTTACATGGTCTCATGCGTCCATAATGTATAATGCGTTACAACTGGATCAGGTTAAAAAACTGGTGCAGGTGGGTATTCGTGATTTTTGTAAAGAAGAAGCTGATTTTGCTGAGGCGAACCGTAAGCGAATTTCTGTTTTTACATATGCCGATGTGGCCCATCGCCGCTTCGAGGGCGTTACATGGCGTAAACAATGTGAGGCGATCATTGAGGCCTTGCCGGAGCAGGTTTATATCAGTTTCGATATTGATGGACTCGACCCCAAGCTCTGTCCGAATACAGGTACACCGGTCGCCGGTGGTTTTGAGTTTCACGAGATAACGTATTTGCTTTCGATGCTGGCGAAGTCGAAGAAAAAAATTATTGGCTTTGACCTGAATGAGGTGTCTCCCGGAAAGGATGACTGGGATGGTAATGTTGGCGCACGGATGCTGTTTCATCTGTGTGGTGTACTGGCTGCTTCGCAAAAAAAGTAGGCTGTTTACTACGGTTGGTCTCTTCGCAGCATAAAACCTATTCTGCACGTGAGATATTTAACTTTAAAGGTAATCTCCGAAAAATGAAGAAGGGCCGGTATCGAAAGATTCCAGCCCTTATCCTTATCGGCAATAACTTTAGGACGTACTCACAGATTCATGTTCGTTTCTGAAGACGAAGTTGCTTTTCTCGTCCAGGTCAATGATTATTTTATCTTCTTTACGGATATTGCCCGCGAGAATTTGTTTGCTGAGTTCATTGAGTACTCGTTTCTGCATAACCCGTTTCAATGGTCTCGCGCCGAACTGCGGGTCATATCCCAATTGCGCAAGCCAGTCGATAGCAGGTTCGGTAATCCCTATTTCGATTTCATTTGCTTTTAACATTTTAGCAATCTGATTGAACTGCAGGGTGACGATATTGTGTATTTCATCTCTTGTTAAAGGACTGAACATGATAATTTCGTCGATTCGGTTCAGGAATTCCGGCCGGATGGTTTTCTTCAGCAGTTCAAATACATCCAGACGGGTGCGTGCAAGGAGTTCATCTTTGTTTTGATCCGTCATCCCTTCCAGTTTTTCCTGAATAAGATGTGCGCCGATATTGGACGTCATGATGATGATCGTGTTTTTGAAATTGGCTGTTCTCCCTTTGTTATCGGTTAACCGTCCGTCATCCAGTACCTGTAAGAGTATGTTGAATACATCCGGATGCGCTTTTTCAATTTCATCAAGCAAGACAACAGAGTATGGACGACGGCGAACAGCTTCGGTAAGCTGACCTCCTTCATCATAACCTACATATCCGGGAGGTGCACCTATCAATCTGCTCACACTGTGTCGTTCCTGGTATTCGCTCATGTCGATGCGGGTAAGTGCATTTTCATCATTAAAGAGAAATTCCGCCAGTGCCTTGGCCAGCTCTGTCTTACCTACACCGGTAGTGCCGAGAAAGATGAAAGAACCGATCGGGCGTTTAACATCCTGCAAGCCGGCACGGCTTCTTCTGACCGCATCCGACAAGGCTCCAATGGCATCTTCCTGTCCGACCACTCGTTTGTGAAGTTCTTCTTCCAGGTGTAATAGTTTTTCGCGTTCACTCTGCAACATCCTTTTTACGGGAACTCCGGTCCACCTGCTTACTACTTCGGCGATATCTTCACTGTCGACCTCTTCCTTGATCATCGCTTTATGCTGTTGTGCATCTGCCAGCTTTGCATGATTTTCCTGGAGGGTTTTTTCAGCTTCTTTTATTTTTCCGTATCGTATTTCCGCTACTTTCCCGTAGTCACCGGCTCTTTCTGCCTGCTCTGCTTCCAGTTTGAGCTGCTCAAGTTGTTCTTTCGATTGTGTGATGGCATCAACGATTTTCTTTTCCTCTTCCCAACGGGCTTTGATTGTATTTCGCTCTTCGTTCAGGTTGGCAAGTGTTTCATTGAGTTCATTGAGTTTCTTCTCATCGCCTTCACGTTTTATCGCGGCACGTTCAATCTCGAGTTGCATAATACGACGCTGTATTTCGTCCAGTTCTTCGGGGACACTGTCCATCTCCAGCCGCAGTTTAGCCGCAGCTTCGTCGATGAGATCAATGGCTTTATCCGGAAGAAACCTGTCGGCGATGTAACGGTCACTGAGTTCCACCGCTGCGATGATCGCCTCATCCTTTATCCGGACCTTATGGTGTGTTTCATATCGCTCCTTGAGTCCGCGCAGAATCGATATTGCATCCTGGGTGTCCGGTTCTTCTACCATTACCTTTTGAAAGCGACGTTCCAGTGCTTTATCTTTCTCAATGTACTTTTGATATTCGTTCAGTGTCGTTGCTCCAATTGCCCGTAATTCTCCGCGTGCTAATGCAGGCTTTAAAATATTGGCGGCATCCATCGCTCCCTCTCCTCCTCCGCCGGCACCTACCAGCGTATGAATTTCGTCGATGAATAAAACCAATTCTCCCTCTGAACTGATCACTTCTTTAACGACAGATTTTAACCGCTCTTCAAATTCTCCCTTGTATTTCGCTCCTGCTATCAGCGCTCCCATGTCGAGCGAATAAATAGTTTTGCTTTTCAGGTTTTCAGGAACATCTCCATTGATAATACGGTGGGCGAGTCCTTCAGCAATGGCCGTTTTTCCAACCCCGGGTTCACCAATCAGAATCGGATTGTTCTTCGTCCGTCTGGATAAAATCTGTAATACCCTTCTGATTTCTTCATCTCGTCCAATCACCGGATCGAGTTTGCCATCACGGGCAAGCTGATTAAGATTTCTCGCATATTTTTCAAGCGAATTATAGGTTTCTTCAGCACTATGCGATGTGACCCTCGCTCCTTTTCTTAGCTCCTTTATTGCTTTCAACAATTCGGCTTCAGAAACGCCGTTCGATTTTAGAATTTTTGATGTGGCGTCTTTTCCTCTTAAAAGTGCAACGAGGATATGCTCCAGCGATACAAACTCGTCTTTGAATTCCCGGATCAATACAAGCGCTTGCTGCAGTACAGTTTGTGCATCATTGCTCAGATAGGGTTGGCCGCCACTGACTTTACTGTATCCGGCGATCAGTGAATCACATTCTTTTGAAATGACGCCGATGTTGGCATTTAATTTTTTCAGCAGAAAAGGAACCACATGCTCATCTCCCTGCAACATTGCTTTCAGGATGTGTCCGGTTTCAATGGCTTGCTGTCCATTAGATAGTGCCAGCGTTTGCGCCTCTTGCAAGACTTCTTGTGATTTGGTGGTGAATTGATTGAAGTTCATATTACTTGTTTTGTGACTTGCCTGTATCAAATATTAGCCCAGCTGTTAATTGCGCAGTAATTCAGGAAAAAATGGCATAACCTGCATTTCTCCTCTGTCATTTCGACGGAAGTAGAAATCAGGAAGCGTCAAAACGGCATATAGTGGTGGAGATTATACCAAAAACCCTTGTTGGGTGTTAGGTTACAGGAGCAATGATTA
>JBIIHN010000169.1:0-4756 GCA_044235745.1 Bacteroidia bacterium | reverse complement strand
TCGCGCAATTTCCTCCCTGAACTGAACGGTCACCTCCCCTATCACCTCGTGCAACACATGAAGATCATTTTTCAGCTGTTCCAACGAACGTTTCTTTTCTCTGTAATCTTCTATATGGCGGATCACCTCCTTTAATCCATGAATTCCAACCCCATCAATGGTAGGTCTGATTTTATGAGCAAGGGTGCTGACCGCCTCATACTCGCCTGCTTCGAAATGTTGTAGCATCTTCTCCACAATACCCGGAATAGTATCAATAAATATCGTGAGCATCTTTTTCATGAATCCGGGGCTGGACGGATCCTCTCTGCGGAGGAAACCCAGATCATATAACTTATCGGAAGGCTGAACAGGTCTCCGCCGCTGAGGAAACTTCCGTCGGGCGATGTCGCTGCCGGTAAATGCGACATTACGCTGATGCTGTACAATTTTCTTATAAAGTGTTTCCTCCTTAAATGGCTTCACAATCCAATCATTCATTCCCTCTGTAAGAAACTGACGATGCGCAACACGAGAAGTATTTGCAGTAATGGCAATGATAGGAACCGCAGATTTTTTTCGATCCGGTATTCTTCGGATGACGCGGGTAGCTTCAAGACCATTCATCTCGGGCATCTGAATATCCATCAATACTACATCGTAATCATTCTTTTCACACAAGGCGACAGCTTCCAGACCATTGCCAGCAACATCCACGGTAAAGCCCCAATCCTGTAACATCGCCTCGGTAATAAACAGATTCACTTTGTTGTCTTCCACCAGCAGAATTTTAACAACGCGGGCATTAACAGGCAAGAAGGTATTTCCTTGTGGCTCATTCGGCTCTTCCGTAGCTTTTTTATATGGAATATAGAAATGAAACAAGCTACCCACATCCGGCTGGCTTTCCACCCAAATCTTACCTCCCAAGCGCTCAACCAGACTTTTGGAAATGGTTAATCCCAGGCCGATACCTCCCTGCGGAGAATCCGACTTAGACACCTGCGTAAAACTATCAAAAATCTCCTGCTGCATCTCATATGGGATACCTATACCGGTATCACGGATGGTAAACAAGACTCTTACATCCGAATCGGACTCCTCCATGATCCTATGCAACAACTCAACTTCTCCGTGGTTGGTATATTTAATAGCATTATTCAGCAGATTCAGCAGCACCTGATTCAACCGGTAAGGATCACCCAATACTATGGGTAACGGAGGACCCTCATGCAAATGTTTTAACACAAGGTCTTTCTCCTCTGCCTTAAACATCTGCAACTGAACCGCGGTATCCGCTACTCTCGCCGGGTCAAAAACGATGTCTTCCACCGGCAAGGTCCCTGACTCAATTTTTGCAAAATCAAGAATATCATTAATGATCACGAGCAGATTTCCGGCGGTTTGATGCAACACTTCAGTGTATTCACGTTGAGTTGCATTTAGTGCGGTTTTCTGCAACAAGCGCGACATTCCGATGATACCATTCAATGGTGTTCGCAACTCATGACTGATATTAGCCAGGAAAAACTCTTTCGCCTTGGAAGATAATTCCGCCTGCGTACGTGCGCGGATCAGCTCCTCTTCAACCTGCTTCCTCCGGGTAATATCCATTACGGTCCCGAACAGCTTGACTGGCTGACCTGCTGCATTACGAATAGATCGTCCGCGCCCTTCAATTGTTTTTATCCGGCTGTCGGTCATGCGTATGCGAAATTCGACACTATGTTCCCCCTCTCCCTGAGCTGCCATCATAACCGTCTCTTCAAACTTTTCGAGATCATCTTCATGGATGGTCGATTTCAACTCATCCCATGCCGGCGGAGGAAGATTCAAGTCTCTCTCCCAGATATAATACAGACCCTCGGCCCACTCAAGTGTGTAATCATCGAGATGGAGGTACCATGAGCCCAGCTTCGCCATTTTCTGCGCTTGCACTAAGCTCTGCTCACTTTGTCTCAATCTCTCTTCATCCAACACACGACTGGTGACATCGGCCGTTGTACCATACACCTTATGCACTTCACCCTCGGCATTCAGCACGGGAACGCCCCGTGAGAAAAATACTTTTTCAGAATTATCATATGTAAAGACACGAAATTGCACCTCTGCTGTCATTTTATCTTCAAACAGAATCCTAAAAGCTTCCTTTACTTTTTCACGGTCATCTTCCAGCACCCGCTCATAGAATTCTTCCACTGTAGGAGGAGGCTGATCCATAGCCAGCTCCCATATTTTATAGCTACCCGACGACCAATCAAGTTCATATTCCGGATTCAGGGTTAACTCCCAGCTGCCCATACGAGCCATTGACTGTGCTTCGTTCAGGCGTTGCTCATTTCGAATCATTTTCTCCTCGGTTAACTTGAGGTCTGTTATATCAGCAATCGTACCCAGCACACGCACCAAACGATCGTTCCCATCCCGTTCAGGCTGATTCACCACCTTTATATACTTCAATTTACCTGAAGTGGTAATAAACCGGAAAGTGGTTTCAAAAGCAGACCTTCGCTCGGGCAATAAATCCCATAGCTCATCAAAAAGATGCATATCAGCCGGGTGAACTTGTTTTTGAAAATCCGGCGGCCCCGGCGCAGGTGCACCAGGATCCCATTCATAGATGGCAAAAGCACCGGGAGAATAAATCACTTTATTGGTCAGAATATCCAAATCGTAACTACCCATCCTGGCCAGATGCTGGGCCTCATTTAATGTTGCCTCATTTTTACGCAATCTTATTTCCGTCTCAACCTGATCAGTGATGTCCGTTACTGAACCAAAAACCGAGACAATTTTTCCTTTCTCATCATGAATGGCTTTCGCCAGACTCCGCATATAACGCTCTAAACCATTAACGAGTACTCTATATGTAAACTCCGCCGGTTCACCACTCTCCATTACCCGGTTGATGGCAGCATACACTTTATCCCGGTCAGATGGTAAAATCTGATTCATTACCTCTTCCAGCGTTGGAGGCCCCAGTTCAAGATTCCTGCCCCAGATTGAAAACATAGCATCTGACCATTCAACCGAATCATCTTTCAGATGACGCACCCAGTTCCCGGAACCGGTCAGTTTCTGAGCTTCGGCCAATTGCTGTTGACTGATGAACAATTGCTGCTCCTTTCTCTTTCGCCCGGTAATATCAGTAGAAATGCCCAGCACATTCACCCGGCCATCCTGTTCACGAAGAGGAACCTTTACGGTATCATACCACGCTAGTTCTCCATCCGGCTTTGTAAAAGATTCTTCGATACGTATCGCATTACCGCTACGAATGACTTCCTGATCTATCTCAGAGTAGCCTTGCAATTCATCAGCATACTTATGGACTTCTGAATTGTATGTATTGATCAATCCATCCGGTGAAAGATTAAAGGCATCTGCCACTGCTTTATTCACCATCAGAAAACGACCATCGGAGTCCTTCACAAAAATGAGGCTTGGACTGGCATTAAGAATAGCCTCCGTGAAGCGTCTGTACTTCTCCAACTCATCACGATAACGCCGTCGTTCAGTAATATCAAGTCCATGACCGATAAGATACATCACCTCCTCACCGCTCTGACTCATAACCGGAGAGACCCTTCGCAAAAAAACCCGCTCCTCGCCATCTTTATTTATCATCCGCTCTTCCCACTCTACCACTTTACGGCTTTCTACCGCCTGAATGAATTTAGCTCTGCGCCGATGGGCAATTTCTGTGTCGAGGCCACGATAAAGACAATACTCCAGATCCGTTTTACCAATTATCCAGGCTCTGATTTCCGGATTTACGACGGCATATGGATTTACATAAATGTACCGGAAGCCGGCATCTAATACTGCAACATCACCCTGCAGATAATCCAGCACCTTTTCATAAAAAGAATCTCTGTTTTTTAATGGCATGCGGTAACGGTATGTATATACTAAATTTTACCCTCTTTAAGCATTCTGTAGATAGTTGACTTCCCCACAGCGAGACGTCTTGCAACTTCCAGAACATTATTATCAAAGCGACCCAGGTAATGTCGTATAATCCGCTGCTCAAACTCAGCGAGTGTCAGATCCTGGTCCAATAAATCAGACGGTGTACGGGCAGCAGTAAAAGAAATATCATCTATATCGATCTGGTCATTATCTGTCATTACAGCTGCGAGTTCAACCACCGCCTTTAATTCCCTCACGTTCCCGGGATATTTATACCCCAACAACTTTTCTCTTGCAGCAGCCGTGAAGGATTTTTTATGCAGCCTGTTGCTTGAACAAAATGCATCCAGAAAATGTTTGGCAAGAAGGAGAATATCATTGCCGCGATCACGTAAAGGTGGAAGATGTATGGGCAAACCAAGCAAGCGATAGAATAAATCTTCTCTGAAACGACCCGACTGCACTTCCTCATTCAGGTTTTTATGAGAGGCTGCGATAATTCGCACATCCACAGCGATCAACTGATTGCTTCCTACACGGGCGAGCTCCCTTTCCTGTAAAACGCGCAACAACTTTACCTGCAATGAAAAATCCATGTCTGCGATTTCATCCAGAAACAAAGTACCTCCCTGCGCTTCCTCTATTTTACCGATTCTGGTCGCGATGGCTCCGGTAAAAGACCCTTTTTCATGACCAAACAATTCGCTTTCCAATAAGTCTCGTGGTATGGATGCCATGTTCACGGCAACGAATGGTTTCCGTGACCTTACAGAATTAAAATGAACCGCCTTGGCAACAAGCTCCTTTCCTGTTCCGGTTTCACCGGAAACCGATACGTTGATATTGGTAGCGGCGGCTTTCACGA
>JBIIHN010000168.1:0-4766 GCA_044235745.1 Bacteroidia bacterium | reverse complement strand
CGGCAAGCAGGATGTGTTGCGTTATGCACTCTGCGCTACTGCTCCCGAAACCAAGGACAATGATTTCACCTGGAAAGATTATCAGGACCGCAACAACAATGAACTGGTAGCAATTCTTGGCAATTTCGTGAACCGTACACTGGTGCTGACGTCAAAATACTACGAAGGGAAAGTTCCGGCGAGAGGGGAACTGCTCGAAAATGAAAAGATTTGTCTAGAAGCGGTTGCGGCTGCACCCGGACTTGTGAAAGAGAGTCTGGAAAAATACCGATTCCGCGAAGCACTGAGCCATCTGATGGATCTCGCCCGTGCAGGAAATAAATACCTCGCCGACACGGAGCCCTGGAAACATCAGAAGACGAATCCGCAATATGTAGAAACTGTTCTGAACGTTGCACTCGAAGTAACGGCTGCATTGGCGTATCTCTGCGAACCTTTCCTGCCGTTTACGGCTACCAAATTGCGTAAGATGCTGAACATTCCGGAGCGCACCTGGGAAGACGCGTTTCATCATACTCAAATTGAAGCCGGACATATTCTCGGTGAGGCGTCGCTGTTATTTGATAAAATTGAAGACGAAGCCATCGCTGCACAGCTGCAGAAACTCGAAGCGACCAAGGCAGCGCAGGTCACTCCTGCTACAGAAGCCCCGGCGAATACTACCAAACCGATGAAGGACATCACCACCTACGACGATTTTTCGAAGATGGATCTACGTGTAGCGACCATTGTTGCAGCGGAAAAAGTAGAGAAGGCAGATAAGCTGCTTAAACTTACGCTCAACACCGGTATCGACACCCGCACCGTTGTTTCAGGTATTGCGCTGCACTTTAAACCGGAAGAAATTATCGGACAACAAGTAACCTTGCTGGCCAATCTTGCACGGAGAAAAATTCGTGGTATCGAATCGAACGGTATGATCCTGATGGCGGAAGATGCCGATGGAAAACTGGTTTTCGTTCAACCAGGACGTACAACTACAGAGGGAAGTACGATTGCGTAGATAGGAACACGGATGAAAGCTGATTGAATGGATGATCGCTGATTTTGGCAAACTTTAACTATATTTGTTGTTATGCAATCGCTGGAAGAAATAAAAGTCTTCTTGTTAAAAAACAAGCCCCTGTTAGCCGATCGGTACAAAGTAAAAATGATTGGACTTTTTGGGTCAATGGTTCGTGGGGATTTTAATAATGAAAGTGATATTGATATTCTCGTTGATTTTAATGAGCCTGTTGGAATAGAATTTATAGATCTGGCTGAGTATTTAGAATTGAATTTAAAAAGAAAAGTAGATCTGGTTTCATTAAACGGATTAAAAGAGAATTACAAGAAAATTGTTGAGCAGGAAGTGCAATATGTCTAAACGTGACCCCGAATTACTGATTAAAGACATTCTCGAAAGTATTTCTAAAATACAACGATATTCTTCCGCACTTTCTATTCAGGAATTCCTAAGCGACGAAAAGACATTTGATGCAATTATCCGAAACTTTGAAATAATTGGTGAAGCTGCTTCAAGATTACCTGAAGATTTCAAAGATCGTTTTCCGGATATAGATTGGGCACGTATACGCGGTTTCAGAAACAGAATCGTTCATGATTATATGGGGATTGACAGTCAAATAGTGTGGACTATAATTACTAAGTATCTGCCCATTCTTAAAGAAAAACTGGAGTCAATACGATTCTAATAATTAGTATAGAAAACCCTCCCCCTTTCAACCAGGACGTACAACTAAAAAGGGAAATAAGATTGCGTAGCCACTGATTTTTTAAGAAAAGTTCAGATAGGTTATGATCATCATAATTTATCATAACTATCAGCGTCTATCAGTGGCTCAAACGAATTTCTTTACTTGAGAACAGTCTCCAGCCAGGATTTCAGCGCCTGTAATTCTTCTTTGCTGATCTGGTGTCCCATTACATATTCCTTTGCCGTAACAGGAATCCCTGCTCCGGTCAGTTTTTGTACGATGTTTCTGCCATCACTGATGGAAATAACCTGATCGGTCGTTCCATGTGCAGCGAAAACCGGAATACGTGCTTTCTGAGCTGCGGGGATTTTGCTTAAATCCAGCTCCGGAGGAAATCTTCCGCTGAGGCAAACAATACCACGAACAGGATACGGTGCCTGTAATCCAACTCTGAGCGACATAATAGCACCTTGACTAAATCCACCGATAAACACCCGCTTCGGGTCAGCATTGAGCGCTTTTATCAATCTAGGCAATAAGGTATTTAGCTTCTTCGCGCTCTCTGCCGCCTGCCCGAGGGTCTCTTTAAATACACCATTGCCCAACTGCAATTGATACCAGGCATAACCACCTTCCGGGCGGGTATAGGGTGCTCTCACTGATACAACGATAAAATTTCTTGGTAAGGAGTTGGAGAGTCCCAGCAAATCCGTTTCATCACTACCCCAACCATGTAGCAACACCAGCATGGGCGCGGGAGAACCGGTAGAAATGGCCGGTTGCACCACCTTATAGACCAGGTCATCCTGTGCCGAGCAGGAATGAACCATGAACATCAGAACCAATACAAGATAACGGGATATACGCATTTTTAGAAAGTTTTTGTCAAAGGTACATAACCTTTTCTGATGGTCGTGACAGGGGGAATACCTACCTTTGTCACAATGAAAAATATACTCTTTGCCCTGCTGGTCCTCACGGCAGCACTCGTGAATGCCCAGCAGCTTACTGTTTCACCGGCACAGCTTAATTTCGGTACCGTTACTGAGATTTCTCCTGACAGCCAACAGGTAACCATAACAAACAGCACCAGCTTTGATATAACAGTAACGGGTTACCGCTTTTATACTTTCTATGGTTCTCCGGCTTTCAGTACTACCGGTGGTGTGTTCACTGTGCCGGCGGGCGGATCACAACCTATCTGGATTAAATTCTCTCCCGTGCATAACATCTATCACAACAGCGAGTTGTTTATTCTGAATGACGGACATCGAGGCGCTTTGCGTGTGGATCTGCTGGGGCAGGGACGATACAGCAAGAGTTATTACGCAACGACAGAAAATCTGGCTGAAGAGGTATTAAAAGACACCTTGCATGAAATACTCGACCGTAATTTCTATACACCCGGATATAGTGTCGCACGTGATTCCATGTTCATGTCGTACGACAATGAAAAGATAAACGGTGCAGGAGCAGCCAGCAATACCATTGAATGTGTTTACACAGGAAGAAAAGCCGTTGGCTATACCGACCGTACGGATTGCCAGACAAACTATTCTTTCAACACGGAACATACTTTCCCACAAAATTTCTTCAACTCACTTGAGCCGATGCGGGCAGACCTCTATCATCTGTTTCCTACCGATGATCTGGCCAATAATGCAAGAGCGAGTCTGCCTTTTGGAACGGTATCTAATCCAAGCTGGCAACAAGGTGGCAGTAAGGGAAATTCCACTACGTTTGAACCCAGGGATGTGCACAAAGGCCGTACTGCCCGTGCCATGTTTTATTTTGTAATCCGCTACCAGAATTATAATAATTTCCTTACCAATCAGGAAGGTATCCTTAGACAATGGCATGAACAGTTCCCGCCAAACACAACAGAGGTTACGCGGGGAAATAAAATTTTTCAGTTGCAGAATAACCGTAATCCGTTTATTGATTATCCGCAGTTTATTAACCGGATAACTACTATCAGTAATACCTCCATCGGCAATGTAGCTGCATCATCCGATACCCCGGACGATACTATCAACTACAGCTACGTCCAGGCACCGGGTGCAGCACAATACACGTATTGGATCGCCAATGACGGGAATTCTCCACTGACCATTTCAGGACTGACACTTAACCCTAACACAGCACTTAACTTTCTGAATAATACAGGTACAACTGCTACCATTCAACCCGGAGAAGCAAGGGCTATTGAAATTGAACTGGCTATGGCTCCTCCGGGATACTTCAGCGGAACACTGAATTATATCGCACAAGGAACAGGACTGTTGGCCAATGTAAGTGTACCGATTAAAGCACAAATCAGTTTGACGGGCTTATCGGAAATCACTAACGGCAATGGCTATACGATTTATCCCAATCCTGCAACAGACCGTCTTTGTATTGATCCCTTTCCCGTCAATGGTCATCTGAACATCTATGATCTTCAGGGCCGGAAAATTGATGGTGGTAACTCCGTCAACTCGTCCTGTATCTCCGTAGACGACATCCGTCAACCGGGTACTTACCTGCTTGAATGGACCGGTCCCGGTGGCCGGACTATTCGTGAAAGGTGGATAAAAACAGCAGAATTATAATCTAATAATCAGCCTCTTATCGCTTTCATCGTGTAATCCTGTAATACGATCACAATCGTTGCATCCAATGTAAAAAGAACAAATGGAAACAACAGGAAAATTTACACACGTTAACCGGATACTGCATATCGGATTTATTCTGCTGGCTTGCCTGCAATTCTTTGCCTATGAAGAACCTTCGGCGGCGGTGGGATCGCTGGGGATATCGCTGGCCTTTGATCTGTTTAACCAGGAAATGAAATGGAAAGACCGGCCACTTTGGCAAAAAGCATGGCTATTATTGATTGTAGTGATTACATTCACAGGTATCATCACCCGTTTCATCTGATCCTTGCAGGAACAGGAATTCATAGCAGCTATACAACAACATCAACCGATGATACGTCGGCTGGCGATGCTATACGCGGCCGATCGGGAAGAGCATAAAGATCTTTGTCAGGATATCATTTATCATGCCTGGAAGGGGATAAAAAGTTTC